>CAZAGR010000076.1:0-9712 GCA_964484585.1 uncultured Propionivibrio sp.
GGGCCGGTGGGAACGACATCGGTGTGCCCAGCGAAACACATCACGCGGCCGCGATCTCCACGGCGCGCCCACAGGTTGGATACGCCGCCATGATCAAACCGTTCAAGTACAAAGCCCAGCGGCTCCAAGCGACGGGCGATCAACTCCAGGCAGCCGGCATCATCCGGAGTCACCGAGGGGCGGGCAATCAACGCCTTGGCAAGATCCAGAACGTCCATGCGATTACACGTCCTCGTTCAGCTTGAAGTCGCTAAAGGAGGTGCCCGGTGCGGTTGAGCGGATGGTTTCGCCCGACTTTGCCTCCGGTTCAGCGCCTTGCGTTGGGGCTTTCACCGCATTATTGATGACCTGTTGCAGGTTGTTGGCGGAATCGGCATTGTTGAGCGCTTCATCGAGAGTAATGATCTTGTCGCGATAAAGTTGGAATAGCGCCTGCTCAAATGTTTGGCTGCCGGGCACCATGGATTGTTCCATGGCCTCCTTGATTTCACTGATATTGCCCTTTTCGATCAATTCCGCGATATGCCGCGAATTGATCAGGACTTCCACGGCGGCCGTGCGGGTGCCACTTGGCGTTTTTACCAGACGCTGCGAAATAATGCATTTGAGCGTGACACCCAGATCGGCAAGCAAGGCCGGACGGTTTTCCAGCGGATAGAAACTGATAATCCGACTCATGGCGTGATAACTGTTATTGGCATGCAAGGTGGCCAAGCACAGGTGTCCCGATTGCGCATAAGCAATCGACTGGCTCATGGTTTCCTTGTCGCGGATTTCACCGATAAAAATAACGTCCGGAGCCTGCCGCAAGGCGTTCTTGAGCCCGGTCTGAAAGGCCTTGGTATCCGTGCCGACCTCGCGTTGATTGACAATGGATTTCTTGTTCCTGAACAAAAATTCGACCGGATCCTCGAGCGTCAGTATGTGCCCCCCGACATTTTCGTTGCGATAATCGAGCATCGATGTCATCGTGGTGGATTTGCCTGATCCCGTGGCGCCAACCATGAGAACAAGGCCGCGTTTCTCCATGATCACATCTTTCAGGACGACAGGGAGATTCAGGCTATCGAATTTCGGAATGTCGGAAGGAATGTAGCGTGCCACCATGGCGGGCGTGCCGCGCTGAAAAAAACAGGACAAGCGATACGCGCCAACGCCTTGAACCCCGGTACGGGTATTAAGCTCCCGGGTTTCAAGCAGTTCAGCCCATTGTGCGTCGTCCAGAATTTCTCGGAGCAGATTTTCCACGGTCGGCCCATCGAGGATGGTTTGATTGACCGGGACACAATTACCCTGCATCTTGATCGTGATCGGCGCGCCCACTGACAGAAACAAGTCAGTGGCCTTTTTGTCCGCCATCAGCCGGAATAGTCTTTCCATCGTTGCCATAGTGACCCCCAGTATTTCTTAGCGTGAAATACGCATTTCTTAGCGCCCCGTGATAATCGAGCGACGCGAGCAAACCATCACCCTCGCCCGGGCGAGGGCCGGGGAGTGGGGGCGTTTAATTTTGCCTTTGCGTCGTTTCATCATCGAGGGCGCAGTCCGCGCGCATGAAAGTTAGTAGTATTTAATCGCCGCGCAGCAATTCATTGATGCCCGTCTTTGCTCGCGTTTGTGCGTCCACCTGTTTGACGATTACGGCGCAGTACAGACTGTATTTTCCATCAGGGGAAGGCAAGTTGCCCGAAACGACGACCGATCCTGCCGGAACCCGGCCGTAAGCAATACTTTCAGTCGCCCGATCATAAATTTTGGTGCTCTGGCCGATATATACGCCCATCGAGATTACGCAGTTGTCTTCAACAATGACACCTTCGACGATCTCTGATCGAGCGCCAATGAAGCAATTGTCACCGATGATGGTCGGGTTGGCCTGCAACGGTTCCAATACGCCGCCAATGCCCACGCCGCCCGAGAGATGGACGTTTTTCCCGATCTGTGCGCATGAGCCAACCGTGGCCCAGGCATCGACCATGGTGCCTTCGTCAACATAGGCGCCTATATTGACAAAGCTCGGCATCAAAACGACATTTTTGCCGATGAAACTTCCGCGGCGCGCGACGGCAGGCGGTACCACGCGAAAGCCGCCTTTTTCAAAAGCATAGGTGTCATAGTGGGCGAACTTCGTCGGCACTTTGTCAAAATAGCGCATCGGGCCGCCGTCCATCAGTTTGTTTTCCTCAAGCCGGAATGAGAGTAGTACGGCTTTTTTAATCCACTGATGAGTAATCCAATTACCACTGACTTTTTCGGCTACACGTAGGTTGCCCGAATCCAGTTCGCCAAGGATGTGTTCGACCGCTTCGCCCACTTTCGCAGGCGCCAGTCCGGGCGTGATGTTGGCGCGGTCATCCCAGGCTGTATTGATGAGGTGTTCGAGTTCATGCATGGCGGACTCTTTCAAAGTGTTGAGCAGAATTTATCAATACGTTGCGCTGCGGCGCGGCATTCGTCAAGGTTCGGTACCAGTGCAATACGAATGTATCCCGCGCCCGGATTAATTCCGTCGGCGTCTCTGGCCAAAAAACTACCGGGCAAGACGACGACACGGGTCTGATGGTAAAGCGCTTGGGCAAAATCCGTATCGCTTATGGGTGTCTTTGCCCAAAGATAGAATCCGGCATCCGGCTCACTGCACTCAAGATGGCGTGCGATCAGCGGCGTGATCACGCTGAATTTTTTCGCATAGAGGCGCCGGTTTTCCTTTACGTGCGCTTCGTCGTTCCATGCGGCGGAGGAGGCGGCCTGGATCGCGGGGCTCATGGCGCTGCCGTGGTAGGTCCGGTAAAGCAGAAATTTCTTGATCAACGCGGCATCGCCGGCGACAAATCCTGAACGCATTCCCGGAACATTGGAGCGTTTGGACAAGCTGGAAAAAATCAACAGGTTGCGATAGTCGGGCCGGCCGGAGGCGGCGGCGGCGGTGAGGCCACCAAGCGGGGGGCTGCCCTCAACGGGGTAAATTTCGGAATAGCATTCATCAGAAGCAATAACGAAACCGTAGCGATCGGATAATTCAAACAAGGATTGCCACGAGCTCTGGCTCATCACCTTACCGGTCGGATTGCCCGGTGTGCAAACGTAGACCAGTTGTACCGTGCGCCAGGTCGCATCGGGAATTGTCGACCAGTCCATGACGTAATTATTTTGCGGCAAGGTATTCAGGTACAACGGCAGGCCGCCTGCGAGCAGGGCGGCGCCCTCATAAATCTGATAGAACGGGTTGGGGCAGACGACGCGCGGTGCTGCTCCGATTTTGGTCCGACTGCGGTCGATCACCGTTTGGGCAAATGAAAACAAAGCCTCACGTGAGCCGTTGACGGGTAAAACCTGCGTCGCCAGATCCGGCACGGGCACCGAGTAACGGCGGCTGATCCAGTGCGTAATTGCAGCACGCAATGCTTCACTGCCCTGGGTCGTGGGGTAGATGGCTAGTCCGGCAAGATTGTCAGCCAGTGCCGTTTTAATAAAGTTCGGCGTCGCGTGCTGAGGTTCGCCGATGGAAAGCTTGATTTCACTAACAGTCACATCTGCGGCAACGTCGGATACGGTATCACGGCCCGTTTGCGAGGGCGGGGTGGCCTCAAACAGCCTGCGCAGCCGTTCAAACGGATAGGGTTGCAGCAAATCGAGATCGGGATTCACGAAGTCAGGAGTGACAATAAACGAGCGGAATGGGGTGGTATGAAATTCAGCGCGTCGATGCTTGGGTTGGAAATTCCGCCAGTTCAACCCGGGAAAGTGGCTTCCAGCCTTTCTTGCGGTGTTCCGCGACGATGGTGGTAAACACTCCGCCGCGAACGAAAAACCGTGCGGTGAGACGCATATAGCGTGGTTTCAGGGTCTTGGCCAGGTCGTCGAGAATCCGATTGGTCACTGCTTCGTGGAAGTGCCCCTCATCACGAAAACTCCACATATACAATTTCAGGCTCTTGAGCTCCACGCAGAGTTTGTCGGCGACATAGTCCAGGGTCAGCACTGCAAAATCCGGCTGACCGGTCTTCGGGCATAGGCATGTGAACTCGGGGATTTCCATGTGAATCTGGAAATCTCGATGCGGTGCCGGATTCGGGAATGTCTCCAGATTTTTGTTTGATTGTGTGCTTTGGGTGCTCATGCGCATGGAATTTACGTGATTGTCCAAGTGTTGGCGACAAGCGATTATAATGGTCGTTCCACCTGAGAACGACCGGAGAGCACTCGGCGCCAGCGTGGTATTCCCCCGTCAATTTTGTTCCATTCTCGTCTGGTCTTCCCCTCGTGCGTCTTACCAAGCTGAAACTTTCGGGCTTCAAGTCCTTCGTTGAGCCCACCGTAGTACTTTTCCCCGGCCAGTTGGCCGGTGTTGTTGGCCCCAACGGCTGCGGCAAGTCGAACATCATCGATGCTGTGCGCTGGGTGCTGGGCGAGTCAAAAGCCTCCGAGTTACGTGGCGAATCGATACAGGACGTTATTTTCAAAGGTTCGGGGCATCGCAAAGAGGTCAGCCGCGCCAGTGTCGAGATGTTTTTTGACAACTCGATGGCCCGTGCTGCCGGTCAGTGGTCGCAGTTTGCCGAAATTACGGTAAAGCGGGTGCTTGATCGCGAAGGTAACTCCAGCTATTACATCAACAATCTGCATGTTCGCCGTCGCGACATGATCGACCTGTTCCTTGGCACCGGTCTCGGCCCGCGTGCCTATGCCATCATCGGCCAGGGAATGATTTCGCGTATTGTTGAATCCAAGCCGGAGGAGCTGCGTTTCTTCCTTGAGGAAGCCGCCGGCGTAACAAAATACAAGGAACGACGCAGGGAAACCCATAATCGTCTGGAAGACGCCGGTGAGAATCTGGCGCGGGTCGATGACATTCGTAATGAGCTGGATATCCAGGTCACGCGGCTAGAAGGTCAGGCCGAAGTGGCGCGGCAATATCGCGATCTGCACATGGGGCTGTCGCGCACGCAAATCTTACTTTGGTTGAAAAAGCGAAACGATGCGCGAGCCGATGGCGTTCGTATCGCGCGACTGGTGGACGAGGCCGTCAATCGTGTCGAGGCCGAGACAGCGCAATTGCGGGAACTTGAGGCGCGCGTGGAGCAGGCGCGAGAAATTCATTTCGCTGCTTCCGATTCTTTGCATCTTGCTCAGTCGGAAATGTTTGCGGCCAACAGTGAAGTCGCCAGGCTCGAACAGGCGATCGGCCATTTGCGTGATTCACGTAGTCGACTTGAGGCGAGGCTCGCCCAATTGGGTCTCGACGATGCTCAATGGCGTGAGCAGCATGAGGGCTTGTCGAAAGAGGAAATGCTCTGGAGTGGATTGCTCGATAACTCCAGGCTGCGAGCTGCTACGGCGGCTGCTCGGCATGAAGAGGCTACTGTCCGTCTGCCGGATGCGGAGGATGCGGTTCAGGCAGCCAGTGGCGGCGTTGCCCAGGCGCGGCGTGCATTGAGTGACGCGGAGCAGGCTCTGCGACTGGCCGAGGCGGATAAGGGCCATGCGCAACGGGCGCTGGATGTCTTGACACAGCGGCGCGTCAAACTGGAGGCCGATCGTCAGGCCCTTGGCGAGCCGGATCCTGCGCTGCTGGCAGCCGCACTGGAGCACCAAGAGCGCGCCGAACAGACTCTGTCCGCTGCGCAGGATGTTTTGACGCGACTGCAAGCGGGCGTCCCCGAGGCAGAATCCGGTTTGAGAAATGCCCGTGAGGTGTTGCAGGCTGCTCATCGCGCCCTTACCGAGACGCGCGCGCGTCACGATGCGTTGTCACAGCTCCAAACCAAGGTGGCGCAAAGAGGTGAGATTGGCAGTTGGCTCACGTCGCACGGCCTCGGAGACGCCAAGCCCTTGTGGCAGTCAATAAAGGTTGAAGCGGGTTGGGAAACGGCCGTTGAGGCTGTGCTGCGTGAGCGTTTTTCGGCATTGGCCACGGATACCGAGACTATCCGTGCGGCATTGATATCTCCTCCGCCGGCGATCCTCACATTGGCGTGCGCTGGTTCCGGCGCGAGCCCGACTTCGCCTGCTGACAGCCTGCGCAGCAAGGTGCACTGCGCTGACGTGCGTTGGTCCAGCGTGCTTGATGAGTGGTTGTCTGGCGTCGCCGTAATGGATGATCTGGCGCTAGCGCTCCCGCTCGCTGAAGGTGTTCGGGTTTCCCGATCCGGCCACGTCATGACTCCGTCGGGAATGACGCTGTATGTTCCGGACGCAAAAACGCATGGTGTTATCGAACGGCAGCGCGAGATTGATGAGCTGGCGAGTCTGCTGGAAATGCGCGGAGCGGCCGAAGATGAAGCCCGCGTTGCGCAGCAGGCGGTCGAGCAGCATCTTGCGGAACTGCAGACCCAACTCGCTGCGGCAAGGCGCGCAGCACAGGAATCCCAACAGACCTTGCACGGGGCGCAGGTCGAGGCGCTCAAGCTGACACAAGCCAAAACGCGGTTTGACGAGCGGTCGAGTCAGATCAACGCCGATCTTATTGAATTGCAGCGTCAGCATGAGGCTGAAAAGACGCGTCGTCAGCATGCCGAGGAGGAGTCGGCGATACAGCGCGAGCGGCAGGATGAGTTGCGCATGCAGGTTGATGTCGCGATGGAGGTTCAGCGGCAGAAGGATGTTGCCTTGCGTGAGGCGCGCGCCCTTGAGAGCCAACTCGCCCGAGAAGCCCAGGAAGCAGGCTTTTCAGAGCGCGAGTGCATCTCCAAGCTCGAGGACAATTCCCGTGCCGCGGCGACTGCGACGGCTCAGTTAACCCGCATTGCCGGAGAACTTGAGCTTGCGCGCACCGAATTGAGCGGCATTTCTGACAGTGTATTGCAGGAGCAACTGCATTCAGCGCTGGATGGGCGACAAGCCAAAGAGTCGGCGCTGGCGGAACGGCGCAATGCTCTTGAGGGGGCCGCGATGGCCTTGCGGGAGATCGATGAACAGCGTTTGAAGCTGGAGCAGGGCGTTAATCCCTTACGTGAAAAAATCAATGATTTGCGTTTGAAAGCTCAGGCCGCGCAGTTGAGTGAAGATCAGTATCGTGAGCGTTTGGCTGAAGCCCATGTGCTTGATGAGGCCGCCGAGGCGCCGTTTGTCGATGAATTGGCGAAGGGTTTGCGCGACAGCGTACTGCAAGGCGAAATTACCCGACTCTCTGCGGAAATTGAAAGCCTGGGGCCGGTCAATCTTGCGGCCTTGGACGAGTTGGCGACCGCCAGCGAACGCAAGGGTTTTCTCGATGCTCAGTCGGCGGATCTGGCGCAGGCAATCGGCACGCTGGAAGACGCCATACGACGCATCGACCGCGAGACGCGCGAGCAACTTCAAGAGACCTACAACACGGTCAACGCGCACTTCGGCACGCTGTTTCCGCAGTTGTTCGGCGGCGGCGAGGCGAAGTTGGTGCTGACTGGCGAAGAAATTCTCGATGCGGGCATACAGATCATGGCGCATCCGCCGGGCAAGAAAAATACGACGATCCACTTGTTGTCCGGTGGTGAGAAGGCGCTGACCGCAATCGCCTTGGTATTTGCGTTTTTCCAGCTCAATCCGGCGCCTTTCTGTATGCTGGATGAAGTCGATGCACCCTTGGATGATTCGAACACGGTGCGGTTCTGCGAGATGGTCAAGCGGATGTCCGTACAGACGCAGTTCATTTTTATTTCGCATAACAAGATTGCGATGGAAATGGCGCAACAGTTGATCGGCGTCACCATGCAGGAGCAGGGCGTTTCCAGAGTCGTCGAAGTCGACATTCAGGAAGCGTTGCGCCTCGCTGATAACAAAGAAGCCGCGTGATTCATGATGCACTGCGTTGCAAGGGAAAAATATGAGTGATTTTCAGTTGGCATTGCTGGCCGCGGGTATTGCAGTCGTCGGTTGTGTCTGGGGCTACAACAGTTGGCAGGAACGCAAACATCGCAAGATTGCCCAACGTTTGTTCAAGGGAGAGCAGCCTGATGCACTTCTCGGTGAAGACGATCAACGCGCTGCCCCTTCATCACCCAATGGGGCGGACCTTGCTCGGGATGGAAGAATTGAGCCGGGGCTTTCGGTCGAGGATGAACCATCTGCCGGGGGGCAATCAGAATTTCCGACGGATGGTCCGGTCTCAGATTCCGATACTCCTGCAATGGCTGGCGCAGTGCGGGTGGAGGAGGATGAGTTTGCGCCTCATTCGGATCCGTTAATTGATTGCTTGGTCAAGTTTGAATTGGCTGAGCCGGTATCGGCTTCGGCGGTCTGGGCGGTGCAATCTCTCTGGAGCGGGCACGTCAGTAAATCGCTTCGCTGGCTCGCACGCTCGAGTGCGGTTGAGCCGTGGCGACTGATATCGCAAAATGACTCGGGGCGATCCAGCCGATGGTTGGTGGCCCTCCAGTTGGCCGATCGTCGCGGCGCCGTTACCGACAACGAATTGGCTGTGTTTCTGGATGGAATGCAGCAATTGTCGGCCCAATTGGGTGTCGATATAGCGCTGCCGGGGCGTACTGAGACGTTGCGTCGCGCGCAGGAGCTGGATGCTTTCTGTGCTAGCGTTGATATTCAGTTTTCGCTCCATCTTGTAGACGCGCAGGGTGGTTCATTTGCTGGAACAAAACTGCGTGGCGTATTTGAGGCGGCGGGGCTTGTCCTGCAGGATGATGGATGCTTCCATGCCCGAAACGTGAATGGTGCCTCTGAGTTCTGGGTCGCCAATATCGGTAGCGAGCGCTTTGAGCCGCAAAGTATTCGGTCATTGGCGACGCACGGGATTACGTTGACGCTCGATGTACCGCGCGTTGCCGACGGGGTTCAGGCATTTGATCGCATGGTCGCGGCGGCACGCCAGTTCGAGCGTGGTCTCGGTGGCAAGCTGGTTGATATGCAACGGGCGCCGCTGGCAGATGCGATGATCCGTGGCATTCGAGGCAAGACGGGTGAGTTGCAAAAAGCGTTGCTGGATGCCGGGATTGCACCTGGCGGCACACGGGCGATGAAGTTGTTCTCCTGAGGGTGGCCTCATGACTGATGTGAGAACCGCTGAGAGCGTGATCCACCGCGCGCACGAGTTGCGGACTGCGATTGACCGCAACAATCACGCGTATTACTTGCTCGATTCACCTGTTGTCAGCGACGCTGACTATGACCTGATGTTCCGCGAGCTTCAGTCCTTGGAGCACCAATACCCGGAACTCTGCACCGCGGATTCGCCCACGCAAAGAGTAGGTGGTTCGCCGCTGTCCTCATTTGGCCAAATCAGTCATGCGGTGCCCATGCTGTCATTAAATAATGCTTTCTCAATCGAAGAAGTGGAGGCATTTGACCGGCGTTGCCGTGAAGGCCTCGAGATTGACAAAGTGGATTACGCCTGTGAGCCCAAATTTGACGGTCTTGCCATCTCCTTGCTCTATCGCGCTGGCGTCTTTGTTCGGGGCGCAACCCGTGGCGACGGATTCACCGGTGAAGATGTCACCGCTAACTTGCGTACCATCAAAAGCATTCCATTGCGCCTTGGTGGGGAAAACATTCCATCTGAATTAGAAGTGCGTGGCGAAGTCCTGATGTTTCGTCGTGATTTTGAAAGGCTGAATGATCGTCAATGTGCAAATGGTGAAAAGGAGTTTGCCAATCCGCGAAACGCTGCAGCGGGAAGCTTGCGGCAGCTCGATTCGCGCGTGACGGCACAACGTTCCTTGCGGTTTTTTGCGTATGGCGTGGCGGATATTTCTGTTATCTCCCCTGCGTCCCCGCCGGG
>CAZAGR010000077.1:0-9529 GCA_964484585.1 uncultured Propionivibrio sp.
GTCCTCGGTGGACTGCCGAGCACATTGCTATTCATGATGCTGGCACCGTCAATCAGCCCTAAAGTATCCCAATTCATTTGTATTGCATTGTTTAGTGCTTTGTGGTTGCCCGAAACCGCATACCAAAGACAGTTGTTGTGTCCATCCTGGAGCGGTCCGGTTCCAAGTGTTCGCCATGGAAATTGACCAACGTAAGTTGTGGCGGTGGACGGCACTCCAGAAGGGTTTAGTTTTGCGCATCCTTCGATCGAGCAGGGTGAGTTTGCAAGCAAGGTGTTCTGATTTACTGCTTCGCTCATATCCGGCATGGGGAAGTAGCCATAAACCGCATCGTTTGTTCCAGTTGTGAGTTGATATTCACGAAACTGCAAGGCATAACCTACAAGCGCGTCGCGCGCCTCTACCAGTGCGGCATCGGTTTTGGCTTGGCGTCGCGCATCAATCTCTTCCGGCGTCAAATTGTTGAGCAGAAAATACAGGCTACCCATCGTTAACAACACCAGCAGCGCCAACAGCGCGAAACCACGGGCGCGTTTTCGGCTTGCGAGTTGCCGGTGGAACATCGTCAGCGCTTAACGTCCGGGCGTGGCCGGCGTGATGACCAATCCGCTACCAAGACGTGTGTTGTGCTCACCGGTGGCACGGTTGATTGATTCGCCGACCTTGAGTTGCGTAGGAGTGTCGTCGCCTGGAGCGATTTGCGCGCTGCCCGGCGATTTGCTTGATAGCTTGACTGTGACGCCGCTGCCTGTCCCTTCGTTTTCATTCTGCGCTTGGCCGTTGATCCAGACCGTCGACTTGCCACTGGAACGTTGCACCATACCATCTAAACGGAGACTGGAGCCTTGCAGTGAACGCATCTGTTGAATGTTTTGCAGGCGTTGCCGATCGAGCGCTGTACGTGCTTCTGCAGTGAAAAAAAGCCGCTTTATCGGGCGCACTTCCGTTATTACATCGGGTGCCGAACAAGCAGAGCTGGACACGATAAGTAGCGCGACGGCCGTCGCGGCCATCCTGTACGAGATGATCATTTGCGCTCCCGCAAGGTGATCCAGTCGAGCAAGCATTCGGCACCAAGATAGGGGCCACCTCCGCGATCTGTCATTGCCGGCGGCAGCCTGTCAAATGTGCAACTGCGCACGACAACAAGCGCACGCGCTTCACTCTTCAGGTCGTTGAGAAAACTCCATACTTCACCCTCGTGCATCACCTTCATGCCGACCTTTTGTTTGCTGGTCAGGAAATCGAATCCTCCTGATTGAGAACCGCCAGGAAGAACAGATGCATCTAAAGGCTCCTGGGCAGAAAACTCGTACTGGAAGTCGCTAAGCCGCCATTTTTTGCGCAGACGCTCAAGTTGCTCTACCCAGTCGAGGCGATTCTCAATCTGGGTATAGCCCAGCGTGACGAGGCGCTGAAACTTGAGTATTTTTTCCGTAAGTTCCGCTTCGTCTTGACTCGCTCGCCCCAATTTTGCCTTTGCTTCGGCGCGTTTGACTAGCGCCGTCTTGTTTTCCTTTTCCGCTGTCTGCAGTAGTGTTGCGGCCAGCCATACGATGGCGACACTAATCAGCAATGCGAGACCGAAACCGATCATGTTCCAGCGCAGAACCTTCCGGTCGTGAGAGTCGAGGGTCATGGTTCAGAACGCCTTCGTCAGGCGAATTTGAAAGGTGGGGACGGTTTCAAGTTGCTCGCCCCCGGCTTGGCCACGTTTGAATGCTTTTCCGGACTCAATGTCGACCGGCAGGCGAACGATGTCTACCGCGACATTATCGGCACGAAGTCGTGTGGCCAGGCTCTCAACCACTTCTATCTGTTTTCGTTGGTTGCTTGCAATGGCAATCGGTAGTTGGGCATGCACATCCATGAGCCCCCATCCCCCTGTGCCGTCCGGTTGTGTCAGCGATGAAACAGCAGACACGGTGTTTTTTCCGCTATCGAGTTTGTCAGCAAGTTTCCATTCCACTTTCTGCAGGGTGACAGACGGCATGACTTCGAGCGCCTCGCTTAGGTGCGCGAGCATCGGCGTAGGACCGAGAGACCGGCGGTTGATCTGCTCAAAACTGGCGCTGAGGGCACGCAGGTTATCTGTGGTGAGCTGTGTTTTTGGTAACCCCTCCAGAATAGTCTGATAACTCTTCTCATCACTTGCGGTCTGGGCGCGGATTATCTCGGTGGCCCCGCTGATTCCGCTCCAATGAGCCGCGAGACGTCCGCCAATCAGCAGAGCGCTCAAAATCAGAAACATGCTAGCTGCGTTGAGCCCCAGACGAAGCTGCCAGATTCGGTAAAGTTTACGTTCCGGTTCCGGCGCAAATTGAACTTTTGGGGTGCGGGCCAGCAGGCTGTGAACGAGCAGTGCATCACCGCAACTGTCTTTTAGGCTTGACTTGAGACCACTCGTTCCGGCGAGTGTTGCGAGGTCGATGAATTGAAACTGAATGTTGCCGGTATCGCGGCATTGAGCGCGCAATTGCGGCAAATCGCCCGGATGGGCAACGATGCAGGCCGTGAGCGGGCTATTACGCGCGAGTTGACGTTGCCCGACAAGGTATTGGTAGGTCTTGTTCGTCTCGCTGCTGCAACTGAGCGAAAATTCATCGCGGCTATGCGTCGCGAGTTGCGACAAGCGTGAAAATTGAAGCTGTCCATCCGAAAAAAATGTCTGGCGGAGACCGCTGTTCGACAAGGTTACGAGCAAAAAGCGGCCCTGCTGACCAACCACCCGACGCGAAATGTCGGCAAGTACCAAGGGCACGGAATAAACACCCGCAAGAGGCACGCCGGCTTTGCGTATCTGTTCCAGCCACGGGGTCAGGCTTTCGGGGCGCGTGAGCGCCGTGAAAAGGATGCTTTCATCGCGGCGCCCGTCTTTTTTTCGCCCAAGAGAAAGGCCGAGTGAAAATGGAGTGCCGAAGAAAAATTGACCCAAGCGGCGCTTGATCAGTGCATCGCGATCCGCACCCTGCACGGAGGGAATGGCCTCCAGCTGGAAGCCTTCTTCACCGACATCGGCTAGCACGTGCACCGGACTGGATCGATCTCGGGCGAGATATTCGCTAAACGATTCGAAACCGACCGGATCCGGATTGAATTTGCTTGATTGGGTTACCTGCCCTCGCTGCCATAGCAGCACCGTGATGGAGACACCGTCAAAGAACAGGGCGCGTTTTGAAGTCATCAAAATTTCAGTTTGGTAATGGTGTCGTAGACCGGCCCGAGGACCGCGAGCATGATCCAGCCCAATATGACACCGACGGCGACAGTCATCATGGGTTCTATCATGGCTTGCACTCGCTCGATGGACTCCTTGACATCGCGATTGTAGAAATAGCTGACATTTCGCAGTGCTTTGTCGAGTTCCCCTGTGCTCTCTCCGACTTTGATCATCCGGATCACCAACGGAGGGAAAAGCCCCGCTGTCTGAAAAGCTGCCGTGACGTTCTGTCCTTCCCCGATCAGGCTGGACACGCGCTGCAGCGCTTTACGTACCGCCAGATTGCCGACGACATTTTCGCAAGCCTTGATTGAGTCCAGGATCGTAATCCCGGCCTGATACATCATTGCAAACACGGAAGCAAATCGCGACAAAATGATCTTGCGTTGAATCTCGCCCAGATAGGGGACGTTCAGTTTGAATTCATCGAAACGCAAGCGCGCGGCGGAGTTCTTGCGCACTACGAGAACAAGGCAGCTCGTGATGATGATCGGTGTCAGAATGACGACGTACCAGTAATTGACAAAGAAATTTGACGTTGCAATCAAAATCTTGGTTTGCATCGGTAATTCCTGGCCCATATTGCGGATAAAGCTGGCCATTTTAGGCACCAGATAGATCATCATGAACATGGTGACGCCCATAACTACTGTCCCCATGAATGCCGGATACATGATCAGCTTCTTGGTCTGTGCTGCAAGTTCATCCTGCCACTTGATGGAGGCGACCAGATTACCGAGAACTTCCGGAAGCGTGCCGGTGTCTTCGCCAGACTTGGTCAGGCTGACGAACACCTCGTCAAACACTCCCGGATGCTCCGCCAGTGCATCCGATAGCGGTTTGCCACCCTCAATGCTTTCGATCAAGCTGGCAATAATTTCACGAAATCGCGGATTTTCGACGCTATCGCGTAGATCGTTGAGACTTTCCAGAATCGGCACGCCGGCAAGCGAAAGCTGTTCAAGATGGAAGCAGAAATTGACGAGTTCGATCCGTGTGACCTTGGTTCGGCCTCCCAATCGCCCGGGTTTAAGAGGTTCGCCCGTGACAAGGTCAAGTTCCATGCGTTTGAGGCGCAGTTCAAGGTCGATCAGGTTGATCGCGTCCAGTCGTCCGAATACGCGGCGACCGTCATCGGCCATGGCTTTGTAGGCGTAAAGCGCCATGCTTTACATTCGCCCGGTTAGATCTACCACTCGGCCGATCTCCTCAATTGAGGTGGAACCATCAAGTACGCGCCGCAGGCCATCATCAATCAGCGAGCGGAATCCGTTTTTCACGGCCAGCTCGCGAATATCGCGGGTCGGTGAGCGACAGGCGATCAAGTAGTCAATGTCTGAGTCGACGCGTAACAACTCCATGATGGCGATGCGACCACGATAGCCCTGATAGTTGCAGCGTTCGCAACCAGCGGCCCGGTATATGACGGGCGCCGGTTTTGGGTTGTCCAGGCCAAATACCTTGCTTTCATGGGCTTCGGCGGGGTAAGGTTTGCGGCAATGCGCACAGAGCTTGCGCACCAGGCGCTGGGCGATGATGCCGATGATGTTGCCAGCAAGAATATCCGGTACGACGCCGATATCGAGCAGCCTGGGAATTGCGCCAATGGCGGAGTTTGTGTGCAGCGTCGAAAATACCTGATGCCCGGTCATGGCAGCCCGAAATGCCATTTCGGCGGTGTCTGCATCGCGGATTTCGCCGACCAGAATGATGTCCGGATCCTGGCGCATCATCGAGCGTATGCCGTTGGCGAAATCCAGTTTGGCAGATTCGGCAACCGAGGTCTGGCGGATAAGGTTCATCGGGTACTCGACTGGATCTTCGAGGGTCATGATATTCACGCCCACTTCGTTGATGTGGTTGAGCACTGAATAAAGTGTTGTCGTCTTGCCGCTGCCGGTCGGCCCCGTGACAAGAATAATCCCTTCGGGACGCGCCACCATCAGCTTCAGGAGATCGAGCTGGGTCGGATCAAGACCGAGACCATCCAGTGGCACGATACCCTTTTCTCGGTCGAGAATGCGCAGCACAACATTTTCGCCATGGATCGTCGGCTGGGCCGCAACCCGGAAGTCGACAGGATGGCCGCTGATGTTGAGTGAAATTCGCCCGTCTTGCGGTGCCCGCGTTTCGGCAATATTCATTCCGCTCATGACTTTGATGCGCACCGCCATTGCCGCCCAATAAGATTTATGCAGTGCGCGTATTTGTTGCAGGATCCCGTCGATGCGGTAGCGTATGCGCAGAAATCCGGCTTCCGGCTCGAAGTGCACGTCGGAAGCGCCCCGTTTCACGGCATCCGTCAGTAGCGCGTCAACCAAGCGCACTACCGGCTGGCTGTATTCATCGAGTGTGGATGCAATGCTGCGGTAGTCGATTTCGCCGGTTTCGATCTCGTGCAGGATTCCATCGATTGACAATTCGTGACCGTAATACTGGTCGATTGCACGGTTTATCTCCGACTCTCCGGCGAGCAATGTTTCGATAGTGACGTCGTGGCTGATAAGTGCGCGCAACTTGTCGATCGCCACGATGTCATTTGGATCGGAAATGGCGACCGTCAGGCGTTGCTGTGCAGCTGAATAATCAAGCGGCAGCATCACATGACGCTTGGCGAGTTCGCGTGGAACCAGTTTCAGTGCGACCGAATCGATAATGGAGTTGTCGAGGTCAATGGCCTTCTGGCCCAACGACTCGCCCAAGGCATCACGGAGCGTCGCTTCGGAAACGAAACCCAGTGACACCAGCAACTTGCCGACTGGCTGATTGGACTTCATCTGCTCAAGCAGCGCTATGCGCAGTTGATCTTCGCTGATGATGCCCTGGATAATTAAAAGTTGCCCGATGGGGAGGCGGCTAGTAGGAGCGTTCATTTTTATATTATCCGGCATCTGGCGCGGCCGGCAAGACGTTTCTTGTTCAGGGCCGCAGCGCTTTTTGACGGGCCGCAGCCTTGGCCGGGTCAAATCCCGCCGGATGCTGCTTGGCCGCGTCGATCGCGCGGGCGTAGTACTGTTGCGCAAGTTTGTTCTGATTCAGATGTTCCAGGCTAATTGCCAGATTGAACAAAATATCCGGGTTCCCCGCATCGGCAGAGTACGCTTTGAAGTACGCCTGTTGAGCATCAGCCCAGCGCTGCTGTCCCGCATACAGATTACCCAGCGCGAACTGTGCATCGCCGGACTCCGGCTCTGCAGCAGTAATCGCTTTCAGCCTGCTTTCCGCAGCGACGGGATTGTTTTGGCCGTGAAGGTTGATCAGGGCCGCCAGCGCTATCGAGTCCTTCGGGTCGGCGACGAGGGCGCGTTCATAATAGTGATCGGCTTCCTCCCAACGCGACTCGCGCACTGCAATAGCGGCAAGACCGTGGAGAGCGTCGATGTTTTGCGGCTCATCCCTGAAGACACTCTGATATTCGGCTTTGGCGGCAGTAAAGTTACCTTTGTTGAACAATTCAAAGCCCTTGGTCAAGGCAGGATTGACTTGCAATGGTGATTTCGTTATGCGAATCAATCGGATTGCATTGTCGGCTTCGGGTTCAGCCTGCCGTTCAACAGTTTGTTTGCGTGCAATTTCTCGTTGCACAGGAACGACTTCCGCTGTCGGGAAAACTGGAGCAGTTCCGGCGACAATGGGCTGGACGTCCGTGTCGGTCGTTGCTCCAGTTGAGTTTTGAGCAGACAGTATCGGGTAAGCGGGCGCGGCCACAGGGGGTGTGGCGGGGGGCGATGCTTGATGTGTCACTATCTGACTCGGGAGCGATCCTGATTTGGGCTGCAATTGCCACCAGAAGTAGCCGCCGATTCCGAGTGTGCCAAATAGCGCAATTGCTCCAGTTGCAATCGCAAATGTGCGGTTGTTGGCAGAGGGTGCAGATCCTTTGGCTTCAAATACATTGCGCACAGCATCTCGTTTTGCTTGCGCGCCCGCCGCCGTTTCAACCGTACGTGACGTCGCTTGAGGCGCGCTGACAGCCTGCTTTGGGGAAGGAGACTCCGTCGGTTTTTTGGGTGAGGTGCCTCTTTCACCATACTGAGTGTGATGTGCGACGAACTCCTTATCCAGATCTTCAAGGTGCATTAATAGTTCAGGCAGTTGCTGGCCTAAAGCGGTCTGGCTATCGCCATTCGTTGCGCTGCCATTTGGAGATAAGTTTGCTGTGCGCTGCAGCCCGGCGGGTATGGCGATCGGTTCCAGCGACAAACCTGAGCTTACTACTGTTGCCGGACGCTCCTTAGCTGTCGCATTTCCCTCAGCAGCTTGCCGTTTTGCAGCTTCTGCCTTTTTCAAGGCATCCATGAGAAGACTCACGGTTTGTCATCTCCCGAACTAGGCAGTAATCGGGTCGAGGGCCCCGGATTATTGGTGAAAAACTCATCACGCGGCAACAGGTTGGCAACGCTCCGGTAGTCTCCGAAGATACTTGATTCGCGAATGATTGTTGGTTTGAGGAAAATGACCAGTTCCGTCTTTCTGCTCTTATCTACTCTGGATGTAAAAAATGCGCCAATACCCGGCAAGCGAGACAATCCTGGAACCGAGTCGGTGGTGTTGTCCATTGCGTCCGACATAAGGCCACCCATGACGGCAGTTTCTCCATCAGCGAGGCGTAGCATGGATTCCATCTCGCGAGTTGAGATTTCTGGCACGATGTTCTGTATCGACGCAGGGATGCTTGGATTCGGATCAATCTTGCCTGGACCGTTCAAACGCGAGATGACTGGCCGGACATTTAGTAGAACCGTATTGTTCTCGCTGACTTGCGGCGTGATGCTCATTACCAGTCCCACCGCGACGGAATTCGGTGTTGTCGTCACCGTGGTTTGGGACGGACCTGACGTGCTGTTCGTTGTGTCGGACTTGACCGTGAAATAGACCAAATTATCGACAACCTTGATGATCGCCGTTTGGTTGTTAAGAACACTTATTTTTGGGCTGGACAACACTTTCACATTGCCGAAATTTTCGAGCAAGGAAACTGTCGCCGATATACCGTAACCCGGTGCAACATAGTTCAGTAGAAATGCCTTGCCGGTGTTTGTCAGCGAGTTACTCAAGCTGTCAAATGTGTTTGATGTGTTGGTCGTCGTTGTCGATGTTGTCAAGTTGGGTAAAGTTCCACTGCCAGTTGTATCAACCCTGGTTGTCGTGATGCTGCCGGGCATCAATGACGCGGTTGCGCCTTGCGCAAGCGAAAGGCCGGATCTATCCATGTCACGGCCATTACGAAGTGCTCGCAGTCCTTGCCAGTTGATCCCTTGATCGTACTGATTGCTCAAGGCTACTTCAACAATCGTGGCTTCAATCATCACCTGTCTGCGTGCCGAATTCATGACCTGATCAATGAATTCCTGCACTTTCTCGTGTTGCCGAGACGAGGCCCGCACGGTAATTACGCCCGCTTCAGGATTGGAGATCACGGAGGCTGCTTCGCGGAACGTTGAGCGCTTGACGACTGTATTGCCGCTTTGTTGGAACGACCCGCCTGCGCCGGTTGCCGGAGCCTGATTTGCGGCAGGCGCCTTTCCCGAGTTCGCCTGTGCGGGCGCGGAACCCGATTGCTGGTCGGAGCGTTCTATGACCGTTTCACTTGATCCGTCGGGAAGAATCTTGTCAGTCTCGCGGAGAATATCGTGGATATTCTTGTCGAGGGTTTCCCAAAAATGATTTCTAGCGGTACTCTCAATCTTTGTTGTCCCCGCGCCGCTGGCCGCATTCCCTGCCCCGGATGAACTGACTTGGGAACTGACTTCGGTGGTGACTTTCAGATCGCGCGCCATATTGACGTAATCAATCTTGTAGCTGCGCAGAAACGGTGAATCCGGCATGACCGCAAGGTTCGGACCGCTCAGCTCCCATCGCATATCGACCTGTTTGGACAAGCGGGTGAGAATTTGCTGCAGGGTCTGATCGATCGCATTGATCGTTACTGTTCCGCTGATTCCCGGATGAAGATCAATATTCAATTTTGCGTCTCTGGACAGCGCAAAGAGCAGCTCTTCCACCAGCACGTTGCGGACCGATACCGAATAGGTTTCGACCTTGGCTGCAGGTTTTGGTCGTTGCAAAGAAGCGGTTGCGCCTACCGGAACTGGAATGCTCGAACTTTCGCTGCGGACAGGCTCCGCCTTGAGATGAGCAGCTGAAGGTTTTTGCGGCGGCAAGGCGCTGCAAGCGCAAAGCAGCGCGGCAGCGAGGATGGTTGTTGCACGAACCGGGTGGATGACGGGCGGCAAGGCGATCCCTCTATACGGAAAATGGGCATTAACAGTGCGGAGAATAGCACAACGTCCTGTTTTGTTAATGGGC
>CAZAGR010000078.1:0-9483 GCA_964484585.1 uncultured Propionivibrio sp.
TCCA
Source organism: uncultured Propionivibrio sp. (assembly GCA_964484585.1). Lineage (GTDB taxonomy): Bacteria > Pseudomonadota > Gammaproteobacteria > Burkholderiales > Rhodocyclaceae > JADKHX01. The sequence continues at coordinate 5 of CAZAGR010000078.1, forward strand.
TTTCGGCGCGGGTGGTTGGCAGGAACGGGGAGATACCAAAACGCTTCGCCCAGTAGGGGCGATAGCTGGTGAGCCGCGGCGGCGCGGTGGTGAGTGCTGCGGACATAGAGAGAAACCTGAAGTACTAAATGGCGGGAGCGCGGAGCGGGATGGTAACGTCGAATCGCGTTCCGTGGTTGGGTTCTGACTCTACATGCAGGGAGCCGCCGAGTGTCTTGCGCACGATGCCTTCGACGATATTCATTCCCAGCCCGGTGCCGCCGGCGCCGATCTTGGTGCTGAAGAATGGCTGGAACAGATGCGTCAGGGTCTCGTGCGTCATGCCCACTCCATTGTCCGCAAACTGCAACTTGACGTTATCGCCATCCGTTTTCGCGCTGATTTTCAGCAAACCCTCCTCGCGTCCCTCGAAGGCATGCAGGTAAGCATTGTTGACCAGATTGATCACGATCTGCCCGAGCGGGCCCGGGTAGCTGTCCAGCGTAATGCCGGATGGAATGTCGACCGTTATCTGATGCGAATGTCGTTTGAGGTTGGGCGCCAGCGTGCCCAGTACTTCGTGAACCGTAGTGGCCAGATCAAAGCTGCGACGTTGTTCGCTGGCCTGATCGGCGGCGACTTGTTTGAATTTTTTGAGCAGTTCATTGGCGCGGTTCAGATTGCGCTCGAGCAGGGCGGTTCCATGACTCAGTGTGGCGCAAAACGCCGTTAGGTCCGAGCGCTTGATCGAGCCGGAAGCGACCAGACGCTCAAAGTCCCTGGCCTGATCGCTCAGGGTGGACGCCGTCATGACGCTATTGCCCAGCGGCGTGTTGAGCTCGTGCGAGACACCGGCAACCAAGGCGCTGATGGTGGCACGGGCTTCACTCTGGACCAATTCGTCCTGCGCCTGGCGCAAGGACTCCATGGTCCGTGACAGCTGCGCCGTGCGTTCTGAAACGCGTCGTTCGAGATCTTCATTGAGCGCGCTGATTGCCCGTTCGGCCATCACCTGCTCGGTGACGTCGGTGCCGACGGACAGGCAGCCGGTGACACGACCTTTTTCCAGGCGCGGGACAAGACGGACATCGAGCACAACTTCGCTGCCAGTTATCGTGTTTTGATGACTGCGGCGGTAGCTCTGTGGGCGTCCGAGCATGACTTCCCGCCATGCCGCCTTGAACGGGATGGCGGCACTCGGCGGAATCACCTCAAGTACGTTCTTGCCAACCACGTCTTCAATGGCGTTGTTGAAGTATCCGGCGTAACGCTTATTCACCATGGACAGCGTCATGTCAGGTCCGAAAACGGCGATGCCTACCGGTACTTCCTGCACGATCATGTTGATTTCCTGCTCGCGTATGGCCAGTGTCAGGTTGTGTTTGGCCATCTGGTCGGCGATTTCCGCAACCCGCGCTTTGCTTGCAAGAAATCTGTTAAAGACTGTGTCGACGAACGCTGCAGTCATGATCAGCGTTCCAACGGAGAGGAGCATCACTTGGATCGCGTTGACTCGTGGGGTCGGTTGAAAATTGCCATAAATTTCGCCGACGCCAAGGGTGCCGAGGAGAATCACCGTCAATACCGTCATAGATACCAGCCAGCGCCGGCCGAGCACCCAGCCGGTCAATGCAATCAGGAAGGGGAAGGAAACGACATTGGCGGAATGGACGCCGCCATACATGATGATGATTGAGCAACTCACCAACCACACTGTGCCAGTCACAATCGCCACGGCGCGTTGCGGGCGACGTTGCGCGTCCATCCATGCAAAGACGAGTGGCGGCAGGACGAGCAATAGGGCAATCAGTCGCTTTGGTTCGGACGGGTAATAGATCAGGATGCTGATTATCAGCACAGCGCAAATGGCCGCCATGAAGCTGATGAAAATCTGAGCGAAACGGCGGAATGAATCTTCGTCGGTCAGAAACTCCCGTGCCGGATCAGCGGAAGGCTTCATGTAGTGCGCAAGCGGCTTCTATCCGGGAGATGGTGCGACAGGAAGTCCATCTGATCGGCAAGAATACTGCGATTCGACAGAATCAGATATTCGGCTTTGTTCGGTACATACGGCGCATAAACCAACTGCATCGACGCCTGTTCCGGCGTGCGCCCGCTCTTGCGCTGGTTGCAGGCGCGGCAGGCGGTGACGACGTTCATCCACAAGTCGCGTCCGCCTTGCGATACGGGAACGACATGGTCGCGGGTCAGGCGCTGGTTGGACATTTCCTTCGCGCAATAGGCGCAAATGTGGCGGTCACGGTGGAACAGCTCGCGGTTGGACAGCGGCGGTACGGCGAGCAGGGATTTGCCCGAGAGCGCACGGCCGCGGATCGCGATGATACTGCTGGTGCGCAGGGTGGAGCGCTCGCCGGTAATCCGGTTGACGCCGCCGACGAAGGTGAAATCGGTGTTTCCGGCATCCCAGGCGACCAGATCGCGCGCCACGTAGATGCACGCGTGCTGCCAGCTTACCCAACGATGCGGCGAGCCGTGTTGATCCAGAGTCAGAATCAGCGGATGCGCTCTCATTTCGTAGAATCAATGCCCTCGAAGGAAGTGTTGCACGACAGACTGCACACGTAATAACCACTCAGACTAGCGAAATGTATCAGACCCGGAACACAAAACAAAGAATGAATTCTGGGTTTACCCTGCGTCTGGCGATTATTTTCTCGCTGGCCGGCCATTTGTTGCTGCTTTGGCCGAGTCCGGTACCCCATATCGTTGATGGCGGTCCGCTTGGTGTGGTCCGGCTGGATGGGCGACTTGCAACCGCACCGCCCGTGGTGCCAGCCTTGGCAACGACGCAACGGCTCGTCGAAACTGTCGAGCGCTCAAGCCCCGCCGTGTCCCCCAAGGGGACTTATTTCAGTGCGCCGCCAGCGCCAGCGCGGGGCGTCCCTTCGGGAACTTTTCTGTCTCGCCCAGCGCAAGCCCTACCTGATGTAACGCCTACGACGAACCATCCGCAGGCGCCGGTGAAGCCGGAGGCAGCGTCGTCAGTGGTGGCTGCCGATGCTGAGGGCTTGCGCAGCTATCGTCTGGCGTTGGCACAACAGGCGCGCAAGGTCTGGATTTATCCGCCGCAAGCGCTAGCCGAAAAATGGGAGGGAACCGCCGAGGTTCGCATCGAATTTCAGTCGGGAGGCCGTCTCTTGAACACAGGACTGGAACGTTCTAGCGGCCATGAGGTTCTCGACGCGGCGGCGCTCAAAATGATCGCTGCCGCTGCGACCGGCGTGGTACTGCCGGAAATTTTGCGGGAGCATCCGCTGAGCATTGTGCTGCCGGTGCGGTTTAGCCTGGGTGAGTAGCGAGAACTTACCGCTGTCTCGCCACCGCCGATTTCGGCTAGTAATCGCCCGACCCGAACACCTTAAAAAGGTCGGCGCTGGCGAGACGGCGGTTTGATCACGTCGGTGCCGGCCAGATCAAATCTTCTGCGTGCAACTCGTACTGGTTGCGCGAACGGTCAGCAAAGAAGTGACGTAGGGTAAGTTTGACCGTGCGGAAAGCGAGTTCGTTCCATGGGATGTCGGCTTCTGCAAAGAGTGCGACCTCGAGACTTTCTACCCCGGGTGAAAAATCCAGATCGAGCAGTTTGGCGCGATAGAAAACATGGACCTGATTGATTTGCGGAACGCTGAAATGCGAAAACATCGGCCCGAGTTCGATGCGGGCGCAGGCTTCCTCCAGCGTTTCACGCGTGGCCGCGGCCGCCACGGATTCACCGTTTTCCATGAAACCGGCTGGCAGAGTCCATTTGCCATGGCGCGGCTCGATGGCACGGCGGCACAGCAAAATGCGATCTTCCCACACCACCACGGCGCCGACGACGAGTCGCGGGTTGCGGTAATGAATCACTCCGCAGGCATCGCAGACGCCGCGCGTCAGGCTGTCACCTGGAGGCACGCGGTGCGTCAGTCGGGCACTGCAGGCGGAGCAATAAATCAGTTCCGGATCCATGACTGATTCTATCGTGCGGCCGACGCTGGAGCGAAGTCGCGCGGCGCCGTGAATTGCCTGCACCCGCAAACAGTGCTAAAACTCTGCCTGATGGCAATATATTTCTGCTTGGTTACCTTGCAATGACTTCGTCAATTGATATCCAGCGCTTTGAACAGATCAAAGCCAGCGGTGATTTGCCTTCGCCCAAAGGGGCGGCGTTGGCAATCATCCGGTTGACGCAAAAAGACGATACCTCGCTGGCGAGTTTGGCGACCGCGATGAAGTTGGACCCCGCCTTTGTCGGTCGCCTGATCAAGGCCGCCAATGGCGCCAAGCCCCATGGGCGACGCCCGATCGTCTCGATTCAGGATGCCTTGACTATCCTCGGCATTCCCGCCGTGCGCGCATTGGCCTTGGGATTTTCCTTGCTATCCGGCTACCGGACCGGCAAGTGCAAGTCGTTTGATTATTCGCGGTATTGGTCGCACTCGTTGGCTACTGCGGTGGCGCTACAGGCGCTGACGCAGCATACGCGAGCGATGCAGGCGGACGAAGCCTTCAGCGTCGGTCTGCTGGCGCGGGTCGGCGAGCTGGCACTGGCGACGATATTTCCAGATCAGTACGCCCTCCTCTTGAATGACTGGAAGAGCGCAACGCGCCCGGCCGATGATGATGGCGCCGCCCTGTTGGCAAGTGAGCGGGAAGCCTTCGTGCTGACGCATACCGAATTGACCGCGGCGATGCTTGAAGACTGGGGTTTTCCAACCACCCTGACAACACCGATTCGCTACCAGGAGGCGCCTGAACTGAGCGACCTGCCGGCTGATTCGCGCACTCTGTTGATTGCCCGAATCCTGGGTTTGAGCGGACATATTGCGGATGCGTGCCTGGCCCCCGATGCGTTGCGGCGCGAGATGATGCCAAAGTTGTTCCGGCTCGGCAGCCGGGTGGGGATTGACGCGGATGCGCTGACCTCGATTTGCAACCGTGCTGCGGCCGAGTGGGTCAGCTGGGCCAGTCTGATGGATGTGACGGCGCGGCCAGTGCCGCCCTTCGAAGATCTCGCGCTGCCCTTGGGTCCTGCGCCGGATCTTCCTGGTGCGACAACGACGACCGGGACGGTTGCGCTCGATGAGCCGTGGTCCATGCGCGTTCTGTTGGTCGATGACGATGCCAGCATGCGCGCCATATTGAAGGGTTTGCTGGAAAAAATCGGACACGAGGTGTTCGAAGCGGCCAACGGCCAGCAGGGCTTTGAAATGGCTCTGGACCTGCACCCGCATGTGATGATCGTTGATTGGCTGATGCCGGAAATGGATGGCATCGAACTCACCCGAGCCTTGCGTCAGACTCGCATTGGCCGCGCCATCTACGTGTTGATTCTGACCGGTGTCGAGGATGAGGAAAAGCTGATTCACGCCTTCGAGTCCGGTGTGGATGACTACATGACCAAGCCGCTCAAGCCGCGCGTGTTGCAGGCACGTCTGCGGGCAGGGCAGCGGGTGGTTCGCTTGCAGGCCGACGTCGAGCGTGACCGCGAAGAAATTCGTCGCTTTGCGGGCGAGCTGGCAATCAGCAACCGGCGTTTGCAGGAAGTGGCCATGACGGATTTTCTCACCGGCTTTCCCAATCGGCGTTATGCCATGGAGCGGTTACCCCAGGAATGGTCGGCCTCCACACGCACCAAGCGACCTTTGTCCGCGCTGGTCGTGGATGTCGATAGTTTCAAGACCATCAATGACACCTACGGCCATGATGTCGGTGACAGCGTGCTGAAGCAGGTGGCCGCCGCGCTGAAAACCGGCTTGCGCACCCCGGATGTGGTCTGTCGTGTCGGTGGCGACGAGTTTCTGGTGATTTGCCCGGATACCTCGCTGGATGCGGCGATGCTTTGCGGCGAGAGAATCCGCAGTGCGGTCGAAACCATTCCGATCAAGGCCGGGACACTGGGCATAGGTCTCAAAGGAAGCATCAGTGTCGGCGTGGCGTGCCGCGATGCCGACGTGCCGAGTGTGGAGGCCCTGGTAAAAGCCGGCGATCAGGGCGTCTATCTGGCCAAGCAACGCGGGCGGAATTGTGTTGCAACTCTGCAAAAAATCATTAAATAACCATAATAATTATATAGTTAAACATTCTTTGTAATGTTTTTTCTTACAGGCGCTACCCCTGTGATGCTTACAACAGAATGGTTTTTCCGTTGATTCTTTTCTTGTCAATGTCTATGTGATCATGCATCTGCCGTGATTCGGGCTCAATTCTGAGCTTCGGCGGCGAAATCAAGGAGCGCATGATGAAAACGACTGACACCTACAATGATATAAAGGAAGTCAATCTTGCCTACCTGATCCTGGCACAGAGCATGGTCCGTTCAGATCGCGAATCGGCCATTTTCCGTCTGGGCATCAGCGAGGAAGTCGCCGACGTTTTGGAGCGTTTGACTCCGGGGCAGGTGCTCAAGATGGCTGGTTCGGATATGTTGCTGTGCAACTTCCGCTTTGAAGACACCCTGCTGCTGGACCTGCTGGCGAATCACGAGCGTGATCGCGGTGTTGGCCACGTGCATGCGGCGATCCTCGCGGCGGGCAAGCCGGTGGCGGTCCTGGCCTGATCGGCCGGCCAACCCCGACCCCGACCCGTCTCACCGTTCATCTTCGTACCCAATTCGCCGCAGGAGGCATCATGCGCAATAAATCCGTTATCTCGGAAGCGAGAGACATTCGTTTGGCTGTTGAATTGATTGAGCTGGGCGCCCGCCTGCAAATGCTGGAGGTGGAGACCAACCTCTCGCGTGAGCGTCTGCTCAAGTTGTACAAAGAAGTACGTGGCGAATCGCCACCCAAGGGCATGTTGCCGTTTTCAACCGATTGGTTCATGACCTGGCAGCCCAATATCCATGCCTCCTTGTTCATGGCCTACTACCGGTTTTTCAAGGGCAATACCAAGCTGGTGGGTCTGGAACTGATCATCAAGTCGTATCGCATGTACATTGATCAGATCACACGCGGCCATATGGATACCGTGTTGTCGCTGACGCGCGCCTGGACCATGGTGCGTTTCTTTGACGCGAAGATGCTGCAGACAGCGGTGTGCAAGGAATGCAACGGACGATTCGTCGCCCATGCCTACGATCCGACCCGCGGCTATGTTTGCGGTTTGTGCCACATGCCGGCGCGGGCGGGCAAGACGCGGAAGGCCGCCGCTCTGGCTGCCGCAAAGCTGGAAGAAGCAACCGCTTGAGCTTTTTCATCATGCCTTGATGTACCGCACCCGATAGTTCGGGCTGTGGTGTCAGGCGCGACGTACGCCAGAAAAGTCGGTGCTGGCGGTACGGCGCGCCTTTTTCATTTCGCGCAGCAAAATTCATGGTCGTGTTTGCGGCAGGCATTTTTGCCGCTATGATTAGCGGCGGCGTCGTTTTGTCCGCCAAGATGTATCTGCTAACCTGATCGCACAGATCGTCCAGATCACCCAAAGGTGGACCATGTTTCTGATTATTGGCTGGGTCATTGTTCTTGCAGCGTCGATGGGCACCTACGCCGTGCACGGCAGCCTCGGCGCCTTGTGGGTTCCCTTGGAGTACGTCGCCATCCTCGGCTTGACCCTCGGCTATTTTGTCGCATCCAGCGGGGCGCGGTCGCTCAAGGTAACCATCGGCGCCATCCTGTCTGCCTTCAAAGGCTCGCACCTTAACAAGGCGCTGTACATGGACCTTCTGGCCATGCTCTACGAAATCCTCTCCAAGGTGCGCAAGGAAGGTTTGATGTCAATCGAGGGTGATATTGAAAATGCTCACGACAGCCCCGTGTTCTCCAAATATCCGAGTGTCTCGCATGATCACCACGTCATGGAGTTCATCTGCGACTACCTGCGCATGATGGTGGGTGGCAACCTCAATGCCTTTGAAATCGAAAATCTCATGGATATCGAAATCGAGACGCATCACAATGAAGCGCACGCCCCGGCGCATATGGTGGCGGCCATCGGCGGCGCAGTACCGGCGATGGGTATTGTGGTGGCGGTGATGGGCGTGGTGAACGTGATGGGCTCGGTCGGTGAGCCGCCCGCCGTGCTTGGCAAGATGATCGGTGGCGCGCTGGTCGGTACTTTTTTGGGAATTTTGGTTTCCTACGGCTTTGTCGAGCCGATCGCCAATCAATTGAATGCAAAAGTTGAAGAAGGCAGCAAGATCTATCAGACGATCAAGGCAGTGCTCTTGGCCAGCATGAATGGTTACGCGCCGCAAGTGGCGGTCGAGTTCGGTCGCAAGACCTTGTTTTCGGCGGATCGCCCGACGTTTACGGAGTTGGAAGAAGACCTCAAGGCGCGCAAGGGCAAGTGATACCAAGTGCGTTACCACCAAGACACCAAGGACACCAAGTCGCACCAAGAAATTCCACAACGAAAGTCTCGCCTTTGTTGTTCCTTGGTGAATCTTGGTGTCCTTGGTGCCTTGGTGGTGAGATTTTTGGAGTTTGATATTAAGCGTCCCATGCTATGAGCGACGACAGTCAACAGCCGATCGTTGTCAAAAAAATCAAGAAGGGCGGCGCCGGCGCGCACGGCGGTGCCTGGAAAATCGCCTACGCCGACTTCGTCACGGCGATGATGGCCTTCTTCTTGTTGATGTGGCTGCTCGGGTCGACCTCAAAGGGCGATCTCAAAGGTATTGCAGATCATTTCAATACACCGTTAAAGGTGGCAATGGCCGGCGGCTCAGGTGCCGGAAATTCGAATTCGATTCTGCCCGGGGGCGGTAAAGACCTCGCGTCGTCAGTCGGGCAGAAAAAACAGACCGACGACCAGAAACTGACCAAGTCGGATCTGGAGAAGGTAAAGCAGGCTTTCGAGGCGCAGGAAAAAGCAAAATTGGCCACCATCAAGGCGGAAATCGAGGCGATGATTGCCAGTACTCCGGCATTGGCGCAGTTCAAGAATCAGCTCCTGCTTGATCTCACGACTGAAGGCTTGCGTATTCAGATCGTGGACGAGAAAAATCGCCCGATGTTTGATTCGGCCAGTTCTGAGCTCAAGCCCTACACAAAAGAGATTCTGCGCAGCATCGGTGCGGTGCTGAATCAGGTGGACAACCGCATCAGCTTGTCGGGTCATACCGACGCCACACCCTTTGCGGGGGGCGATCGGGGTTTTGGAAACTGGGAGTTGTCGACCAATCGTGCCAATGCCTCGCGCCGTGAGATGGTCGTCGGCGGTCTGGTGGATGCCAAGGTGATGCGCGTGGTCGGTCTTTCTTCGACGGTGCTGTTTGATCCGCAAGATCCTATGGGCCCGATCAATCGTCGCATCAGTATCGTTGTCCTCAACAAGCGGACGGAAGACGCGATTCTGGCCGATGGCCGGTCCACTGAAGTGTCCAGCGAGGCCGAGGTCACGCCGGATTTGCTCACGACGGCGCCTCTAACTGCTGTCGCTCCGCCTGCCCGCTAATTTGCAGGAAGTGTATGCTTGCACTCCTGATGATGAAACGCCTCATAGACGGAAAATTGGCCCGCCGCGCCCGCCTTGCCCATCCCCCAAGCGCAAACGTCGCA
>CAZAGR010000079.1:0-9439 GCA_964484585.1 uncultured Propionivibrio sp.
AGCGGCGGTCTCCAAAACCGCAGGTTGGGGGTTCGATTCCCTCTTCCCCTGCCACTGTATGTTTATATGACTTTAAGCAAATGACAGATACGATGGGCGATAATCTCAAATTCGGTTTTGCGCTGCTTCTTTTGGCGGCGGGCGTAGCCGGCTTTTACATGCTCTCTGAGCAGCCAATGATCGTCCGCGTCCTTTGCATCTTTGGCGGACTTGGTGTCAGCGTTGCTGTGGCGCGTTTTACGCTGCCTGGCCAGCAGTTTTTCGACTTTTCCCGGGACTCGTTGAACGAGGCCCGCAAGGTTGTCTGGCCCACGCGGAAGGAGACGATGCAAACCACTGGTATTGTTTTCGCCTTTGTCCTGGTTATGGCGGTCATGCTTTGGATTACCGACAAGAGCCTCGAATGGGTTCTATATGACCTCGTGCTGGGGTGGAGAAAATGATGGCAAAACGTTGGTACGTCGTTCATGCGTATTCCGGGTTTGAAAAATCCGTTCATAGGGCTTTGGTCGAGCGTATTGCGCGCGCGGACATGGGTGAAAAATTTGGTCAGATTCTCGTTCCCGTCGAGGAGGTGGTCGAGATGAAAAACGGCCAGAAGAGTATCTCTGAGCGCAAATTTTTCCCAGGCTACGTGTTGGTTGAGATGGAAATGGACGATGACTCTTGGCATCTTGTTAAAAGCACGCCAAAGGTGACCGGATTTGTTGGCGGTACATCCACCAAGCCGACTCCAATTTCAGTCAAGGAAGTTGAGAAAATCATGCAACAGGTTCAGGACGGTGTTGAAAAGCCGCGTCCAAAAGTTCTCTTCGAGGTTGGCGAGATGGTGCGCGTGAAAGAGGGCCCATTCACTGATTTCAATGGCAACGTTGAAGAGGTGAATTACGAAAAGAGCAAGATTCGCGTATCAGTAACAATATTTGGCCGCTCAACGCCTGTAGTGCTGGAGTTTGCGCAAATAGAAAAGGCTTAGTTATTACCCGCGCCGCAAGGGATTTTTGCGGCAAATTAGAGGAGCGTCAGTAGATTTCGAACGCGCGCTAGTACTCATCGATAAGGAGTTGTTATGGCAAAGAAGATAGTCGGCTACGTCAAGCTGCAAGTTCCGGCAGGGAAGGCAAACCCTTCTCCCCCAATCGGGCCTGCCCTCGGGCAGCGGGGGTTGAACATCATGGAATTCTGTAAGGCATTCAATGCACAAACTCAGGGCCTTGAGCCGGGCTTGCCGATCCCCGTTGTGATCACTGCGTTTGCGGACAAGAGTTTCACCTTCATCATGAAGACGCCGCCGGCCACCATTCTGATAAAGAAGGCTGCGGGGATTCAGAAGGGGTCGCCGAAACCCCATACGGACAAGGTGGGCAAAATCACGCGAGCGCAAGCGGAAGATATTGCGAAGTCAAAAATGAAGGATCTCACTGCGGCTGATCTTGATGCGGCGGTTCGTACGATTGCAGGTTCTGCCCGCAGCATGGGTATTGTTGTGGAGGGTATCTGATCATGGCCAAGCTATCAAAACGCGTGCGAGCGCTGGCGCTCAAAGTGGATCGCGACAAGGTTTACGCTGTTGGCGACGCGCTGGGTCTGGTAAAAGATTGTGCGACAGCAAAGTTTGACGAGTCGATCGATGTGGCTATTAATCTGGGTGTTGATGCAAAGAAATCAGATCAGGTCGTTCGTGGCTCAGTGGTCTTGCCATCCGGAACAGGTAAAACTGTTCGGGTTGCTGTGTTTGCTCAGGGTGACAAGGCCGAAGTAGCCAAAGCGGCAGGCGCGGATATCGTGGGTTTCGAAGATCTAGCCGCCGAGGTCAAGGCCGGCAAGATGAACTTTGACATCGTGATCGCAACACCCGATGCCATGAAGATTGTTGGACAGCTCGGGCAAATTCTTGGCCCTCGCGGATTGATGCCGAACCCGAAAGTCGGAACGGTGACTATGGACGTGGCAACAGCGGTGAAGAATGCCAAAGCGGGTCAAGTTCAATACCGCACCGACAAAGCTGGGATTGTCCATTGCACCATAGGACGCGCCTCGTTCAGTATTGATGCGCTGCAAAAAAACTTCTTGGCGCTGCTTGATGCACTGCAAAAGGCAAAACCCGCGTCATCAAAGGGGCAATACCTCAGAAAGGTCTCGGTCACAAGTACGATGGGTGCTGGAGTTCGCGTCGATCAGGCAAGCCTGACGGCGCAGGCTCAATAAGGACTTTGGGTCGCGAGTAACGTTGTTTGTTGCTCGCGTACCGTCAAAGACCGCAGGTGTTGAAGGTGCAAGCCTGAAACTTAAGAGCGCAAGCGGCCTGCGTAGATGGTGAGCCCAGAACAGATTATTGGCTTTCGGAATAGTTCCAAAAGCTTCTACCTGATCCAGGACGCCTTGGTTGTGACGGAGCTGGACGTTGTCCGTCATGTGTTGACTTGAAAGGAGGAAAGACCCATGGGTCTAAATCTTGAAGGAAAGAAAGTCGTCGTTGCTGAGGTGTCGGCGCAGGTTGCTGGCGCCCAAACAATCGTGATGGCTGAATATAGGGGAATTGCGGTTTCAGAGTTAACCCAATTGCGCGCTAAAGCAAGGCAATCTGGTGTTTACCTGCGTGTATTGCGCAATACCCTTGCACGTCGTGCTGTATCTGGCACAAGCTTCGCACCATTATCCGACCAGATGGTCGGGCCGCTTATCTACAGCATGTCAGCGGATCCGGTTGCCGCAGCAAAAGTTCTTAATGACTTTGCCAAAGGCAACGACAAATTGGTGCTCAAAGCTGGCGTTTACGCGGGCAAGTTACTTGACAAGTCAGGTGTTCAGGCTTTGGCCTCCATACCGAGCCGCGAGGAATTGTTGTCCAAGTTGCTTGGCGTGATGAAGGCGCCAGTTGCTGGATTCGCAGTTGCTCTTGGAGCGCTTGCCAAACAGCGAGAAACAGCCGCAGCCTAAAGCAGTTTTTAACCTATTTGAAATCGGAGTGAATGAATATGGCAATCAGTAAAGACGACATTTTGGAAGCGGTTGGCAACATGACCGTAATGGATTTGAATGATCTTGTTAAGGCTTTCGAAGAAAAGTTCGGCGTATCGGCAGCGGCGATGTCAGTCGCCGGTCCGGCCGCCGGTGCGGCCGCAGTAGTTGAAGAGCAGACTGAATTTACAGTCATTCTCTTGGCCGCAGGTGAAAAGAAGGTTGAGGCTATTAAGGTCGTTCGTGCAGCGACCGGTCTGGGGCTGAAGGAAGCCAAAGATTTGGTGGACGGCGCACCGAAGGCGGTCAAAGAAGGCGTGTCCAAGGCTGACGCAGAAGCACTCAAAAAGCAGCTTGAGGACGCGGGTGCCAAGGTCGAAGTCAAGTAATTTGCATTTCGGAACGGACGGTGTCGCTCGCGGCGCCGTCCCGCCAGCGCCGACTTTTCTGTTAGGTCGACCTGGCGGTTATACGAGAAGGCTGAACTGAAATCGTACAGTCTTGTCTTCTAATCATCGAAGTCTGAAATCGAACGGAGCCAAAATGGCATATTCCTATACTGAGAAAAAACGTATCCGCAAGAGTTTCGCCAAGCGTGCCAATGTGCTTGACGTGCCCTTCCTCCTGGCGACTCAGATTGAGTCCTATACGCACTTTCTACAGGCCGATATCCACGGCCCTCAACGGCGTAACGACGGGTTGCAAGCGGCGTTCACCTCGATTTTCCCGATCGTGTCGCATTCGGGTAATGCGCGCCTAGAGTTTATCGACTACATGTTGGGTGAGCCGACCTTCGATGTGAAGGAATGTCAGCAGCGAGGCTTGACGTTTGCCAGCCCGCTGCGTGCGCGAGTCCGTTTGGTCCTTTTGGATCGGGAGACCGGCGCCATCAAGGAAGTGAAAGAGGACCAGCCTTTGTACATGGGCGAAATCCCGCTGATGACCACTACCGGTTCGTTTGTGATCAACGGAACCGAGCGCGTTATCGTATCGCAATTGCATCGTTCGCCCGGCGTATTTTTCGAGCACGACAAGGGCAAGACTCACAGTTCCGGAAAACTTCTGTTCTCGGCGCGAATCATTCCCTATCGTGGTTCATGGCTTGACTTCGAGTTTGACCCCAAAGATTCTCTGTACTTTCGTGTGGATCGTCGGCGGAAGATGCCGGTTACCATATTGTTGAAGGCGATTGGCTTGACCTCCGAGCAGATTCTGTCGACATTTTTCGAGTTCGACACGTTTCATTTCGGGAAGAAGGGTATCGATTTTGAAGTCGTGCCGGAGCGTCTGCGTGGCGAGGTAGCGAAATTTGACATCGTCGACGGCGCTGGAAAAGTTATTGTCGGGAAAGACAAGCGAATCACCGCAAGGCATATCCGGGATATGGCTGAATCGGGAATCAAACGAATCGGAGTGCCTGAAGATTACCTCATTGATCGTGTTGTCGCCCGCACGGTAGTTAGCGCTGAAACTGGTGAAATACTGGCCAATGCCAACGACGAAATCACTGAAACCTTGCTGGCTAAGCTGCTTGCAGGCAATATCACCGAACTTCAGACGCTCTATATCAGCGATCTTGATCGGGGACCTTACCTTTCTTCGACCCTTCGAACGGACGAAACCGCAGACCAGTGGGCCGCCCGCGTCGCGATCTATCGGATGATGCGTCCAGGCGAACCCCCGACCGAAGATGCTGTGGAAACGCTTTTCTATGGCCTTTTTTATTCTGAAGACCGCTACGATCTTTCTGCAGTCGGCCGGATGAAGTTCAATCGCCGCGTTGGACGTGAGGAAATAGAAGGATCCGGCGTGCTCACGAATGAGGATGTCATCGACGTCGTGCGCATTCTTGTCGAGCTTCGTAATGGTCGGGGCGAAGTCGATGATATTGATCACTTGGGTAATCGACGCGTGCGTTCGGTTGGCGAGTTGGCTGAGAACCAGTTCCGAGCAGGGTTGGTCCGAGTCGAACGTGCTGTTAAGGAACGTTTGAATCAAGCTGAAAGCGACAACTTGATGCCGCATGACTTGATAAACGCCAAGCCGATCTCAGCAGCAATTAAGGAGTTTTTTGGATCCAGCCAGTTATCGCAGTTCATGGACCAAACTAATCCGCTTTCGGAAATAACACACAAGCGCCGTGTTTCGGCTCTTGGTCCTGGCGGATTGACGCGCGAGCGCGCTGGCTTTGAAGTTCGTGACGTTCATCCGACCCACTATGGCCGTGTTTGCCCGATCGAGACGCCTGAGGGCCCGAATATCGGACTCATCAATTCCTTAGCTCTATATGCGCGTACCAACGAGTACGGCTTTATGGAAACTCCCTATCGAAAAGTTGAGAACAGCAAAGTCACCGATGAAATTATTTATCTTTCCGCGATCGAGGAAGGAAAATATGTCATCGCTCAGGCCAACGCGCAACTGGATAAGTCGGGAAAACTGACTGACGCGCTGGTTTCGTGCAGGCTAAAGGGCGAGTTCGAGCTGAAAGAGCCGACCGAAGTTCAGTTCATGGACGTCGCGCCAAGTCAAATTGTCTCTGTGGCTGCTTCGTTGATTCCGTTCCTTGAGCATGACGATGCCAACCGCGCATTGATGGGTGCAAATATGCAACGGCAGGCGGTTCCCTGCCTACGACCCGAAAAGGCCCTCGTTGGCACGGGCATCGAGCGGACTGTCGCGGTCGACTCCGGTACGGCGGTACAGGCATTGCGTGGTGGAGTTGTGGATTACGTGGATGCCGATCGAATCGTAGTACGCGTCAACGATGCGGAGACAGTTCCCGGCGAAGTGGGTGTGGATATTTACAACTTGATCAAATACACGCGATCAAATCAAAACACCAACATCAATCAACGTCCGATCGTAACCATCGGCGACCATATCGCAAAAGGTGATGTGGTCGCAGATGGTGCCTCGACCGACCTTGGCGAATTAGCTCTCGGCCAGAACATGCTGGTCGCGTTCATGCCGTGGAATGGATACAACTTTGAAGATTCAATACTGATTTCTGAACGGGTCGTTGCCGACGACCGATTCACCTCGATTCATATTGAAGAACTTACTGTGGTCGCTCGAGATACCAAGCTGGGTGCTGAAGAAATTACACCCGACATTGCCACACTGGGCGAATCTCAGTTGGGTAGGCTTGACGATTCAGGCATCATCCATATTGGTGCTGAGGTTGACGCTGGCGACGTGCTTGTTGGCAAAGTGACGCCAAAAGGAGAAACGCAACTTACGCCGGAAGAAAAATTGCTGCGCGCGATTTTCGGTGAGAAGGCTTCCGACGTCAAGGACACCTCCTTGCGTGTCCCGTCAGGTATGTCAGGTACCGTGATCGACGTGCATGTGTTTACTCGTGAAGGAATCGAACGCGATAAGCGGGCGCAGTCAATCATTGACGACATGCTCAAGAGTTACAAGCAGGATCTTGCTGATCAACTCCGCATAGTCGAGCGCGACACCTTCGCACGTATCGAAAAACTACTGCTCAACAAAATAGCTGCCAAAGGACCGAAAAAGCTTGTCAAGGGAACCAAGATAACGAAGAGCTATCTTGAGTCTGTAGAGCACTACCACTGGTTTGATATTTCATTGGTTGACGAAGACATGCAGCAGCAACTGGAAAATCTTCGCGACAGTTTGGATCACACGCGCAAGGATTTCGATATTGCGTTTGACGCCAAGAAGAAAAAACTCACGCAGGGTGATGAGCTTCCTCCTGGAGTGCAGAAGATGGTCAAGGTCTATTTGGCTGTTAAGCGACGATTGCAGCCAGGCGACAAGATGGCAGGTCGGCATGGCAATAAGGGCGTAGTCTCCAAGATAGTGCCGATTGAAGACATGCCGCACATGGCCGATGGGACGCCGGTGGATATCGTATTGAACCCACTCGGTGTTCCGTCACGCATGAATATCGGACAGATTCTTGAAACGCACCTTGGATGGGCTGCCAAGGGACTGGGCCAACGAATTGGCGATATGCTGCGCAAGCAGGCGGCATCGGCCGAGATTCGCAAGTTTTTAAACAAAATTTACAACACATCGGGCCGGGCGGCAGATATTGACAGTCTGGCCGATGGCGAAGTTCGTGAGCTGGCCAACAATTTGCGCGGAGGCGTGCCATTTGCCACCCCCGTTTTTGACGGCGCCAACGAAGCTGAGATAAAGACGATGCTGGACTTGGCGGGCCTGCCAAGCGACGGACAAGTGAAGTTGTTTGATGGCTGTACTGGTGAAGCATTCGAGCGCCCGGTCACTGTGGGCTACATGCATGTGCTTAAACTTCACCACCTCGTCGACGACAAGATGCATGCGCGCTCTACTGGCCCATACAGCTTGGTAACCCAGCAGCCGCTCGGTGGAAAGGCGCAGTTTGGTGGACAGCGTTTCGGCGAGATGGAAGTATGGGCACTCGAAGCCTATGGTGCCTCCTATGTACTTCAGGAAATGCTTACGGTCAAGTCCGATGACGTGAACGGGCGTACCAAAGTTTACGAAAACATTGTGAAGGGTGAGCACAAGATTGATGCGGGGATGCCTGAGTCATTCAATGTCCTCGTCAAAGAAATTCGCTCGCTGGCGATCGATATCGATCTCGAGCGTTACTGACAGTTGCTGCTAAAGGAGATTTCGTCATGAAGAGCCTATTTGCTGATCTTTTCAAGCAGAACGTTGCTGTTGAACAAGAGTTCGATGCGATCACTATCGGTCTTGCCTCGCCTGAGAAAATTCGCTCATGGTCGTATGGTGAGGTAAAGAAGCCCGAGACAATCAACTACCGGACTTTCAAGCCGGAGCGTGATGGATTGTTTTGCGCAAAAATATTCGGGCCAGTCAAGGATTACGAGTGTGTTTGCGGAAAGTACAAGCGGCTTAAACATCGCGGGGTAATTTGCGAGAAATGTGGTGTCGAAGTTACTCAATCCCGAGTCCGGCGAGAGCGGATGGGACACATTGAGTTGGCATCCGTGGTTGCTCATATTTGGTTTTTGAAAAGCCTGCCCAGTCGCCTCGGCATGGTGCTCGACATGACTCTGCGCGATATTGAGCGCGTGCTGTATTTTGAAGCGTATGTAGTGGTTGATCCTGGCATGACACCGCTGAACAGAGCGCAACTGCTGACCGAGGATGATTATCTCGCCAAGGTTGAGGAGTATGGGGATGACTTCACCGCCGTAATGGGTGCTGAAGGAGTGCGCGAGTTGCTGCGTACCTTGGATCTGCCGCGCGAAGTGGAGACGTTGCGCAGCGAGCTGGAAACTACAGGCTCCGAAGCCAAGATGAAGAAGCTGTCTAAGCGACTGAAGGTCATTGAAGGCTTCCTTAAGTCTGGAATCAAGCCGGAGTGGATGGTCCTAGAAGTGTTGCCAGTACTGCCTCCCGATCTGCGTCCGTTGGTGCCGCTTGATGGTGGTCGATTTGCGACCTCAGATCTGAACGATTTGTATCGCCGCGTAATCAATCGCAACAATCGTTTGAAGCGTCTGCTTGAACTTAAGGCACCCGAAATTATTGTGCGCAATGAGAAGCGCATGTTGCAAGAGTCCGTCGATTCCTTGCTGGACAACGGCCGACGTGGCAAGGCGATGACGGGAGCGAACAAGCGACCGTTGAAGTCGCTCGCAGACATGATCAAGGGTAAAGGTGGTCGTTTCCGCCAGAACTTGCTGGGCAAGCGCGTCGATTATTCCGGCCGTTCCGTCATCGTTGTTGGTCCTCAGCTCAAGCTGCATCAGTGTGGCTTACCGAAGAAAATGGCCCTGGAACTGTTCAAGCCGTTCATCTTTGAACGCCTAGAGAAGATGGGTATTGCCAGCACCATAAAGGCGGCCAAGAAAGAGGTTGAGGCGGAAACCGCGGTTGTTTGGGATATCCTTGAAGAAGTAATCCGGGAACATCCCGTTCTCTTGAACAGGGCTCCGACGCTGCACAGATTGGGCATTCAGGCTTTCGAGCCTGTCTTGATTGAAGGCAAGGCGATTCAGCTGCACCCGTTGGTGTGCGTTGCATTTAACGCCGACTTTGACGGAGATCAGATGGCAGTGCACGTGCCACTCTCTCTGGAAGCGCAGATGGAGGCGCGAACATTGATGTTAGCGTCCAACAACGTTTTGTCTCCTGCAAACGGTGTGCCGATTATCGTACCGTCCCAGGACGTCGTGCTGGGGTTGTATTACGCGACCCGTGAAAACGCGGCTGCTCGTGGAACGGGAATGATGTTTGCGGATATCCCGGAGCTGGCGCGTGCGGTCGAAACGAGGCAAATCGAGTTGCACGCACGTATTACGATTCGTTTGCGCGAATTTGAGCTTGACTCCGCGGGGCAGTGGCAAGACAAAATCACCCGTTATTCGACAACGGCAGGACGGGCATTGCTCTCTGAAATTCTTCCGCGCGGACTGCCATTCAAAGCAATTGACAAGCCACTTAAAAAGAAGGAAATCTCCAAACTGATTGACGAAAGTTTCCGACG
>CAZAGR010000080.1:0-9333 GCA_964484585.1 uncultured Propionivibrio sp.
ATAAAGGGTCGCTAAATTCGGGAGTTAATGACAGTTGTTTTATTTCTTGCGGGTTTTCAAGAGAGAGCACCGACAAAGCATGAAGGGGTTTTTCATCAACCTGCGATACACTTTCCACATATCCTATGTTGTTACTTATTATCAATGGTGAGAGATAACTGCTATCATTTGCATTTAATGGGGCAAAATTTGCCACTAACACGGGAGATTCGGGGTTTGAAATATCTACAACTAAAATACCCAGACGCCCAGCTGTAATATACAAATAGTCACCACTGACCGTAATCCCGTAAACGCTATCAACGCCTCCCACAAACTCAAGTTTGGAAATCAATACAGGTTTATCGGGTACAGAAATATCAAAAAGCAACAACTCATCATGCGGATATCCAATATAATCCAACTGCACAACAAACAAAAAGTTGCCCTTTGAAGCAATATCTGTGTAACGGCTGTTTTGGGGGCTATATTTTCCCGCCATTCGTAAAGGGGTAGTATATTGAAAAATTACGATCAGCAATAAAAATACGCCGAGCAAATGCAGCCAAAAATATTTCTTGTTTTTCATCATATTGATTAATACTCCAGTCATCCTCAGCTTTATGGGGATCCCAAAAACTGCGTAATTAAATCAATGTTTTTCGCCACATACTCATCCACATTACTGTGATCTGTACCCTTGGCGATAGTCGTAGTTGCATCTTCTGCGCCAGCTGAATATCGGGGACCATAACCACCGGGATACTCCGACAAAATTATGATCATTTTTTCCACATTGCTTGGTTTGTGAATTACTCCAGTATGAAGAAAGGTTCCACCTAGGGGATCTGGTATAAAAATGACATCTGAATAGTCATCCCCTCTTCCACCAGTGACAGGATCAACTAACACCAAGAGTTTGATTTTCCAATCGCTATGATACAAAGCCTCAGAAAAGGCCTGAGTGCCACCCCAGCTATAACCGATTACAATATCTGGCGGCTCATTGTAACTTACCGATATTCTTGGGTCAAAGCTAGCGAAATAATCAAAACCCTCATTAATTTTATTTTTAGTTACCAATTCCTCACATATGCCATGCATTCCAGTCTTAGTGGATGTCCAAGAAACAGGACTACCTTGAAAACATGCGGCTGAAGGCAAAGATTCCTGATCGCCCTTGTCCTTCTTATCAGTATTCTTGACAATAGGTTTATCTAAAACAGAATCATCAGACTTGATGCATTTTCCATTTGCATCTATGTCGTCACATTCTTTATGACCTGTTGGGTCAACAGAATTGATAGGGTTATTCCGTACATAAGAGAACCTGTTCAAACTTTGCGGATTTGCCGGGCTGGGAATTATGCTATCCGGCTGCAAGAATCGGTTGATATAAGATGAACTCGGAGATTGTTGCGCGGTAAAAAAATCTGTTTTCATACGATCCGCCGAAATAATATTTTGTGTGTTCCGTTGTTTGCAGAGCGCCGTCTATTCATCAGCAGAAAACATTGATTCAAATGAATGAGATTCTATTTCATCATACCAATATAAACCTTCTATTATCCTTATCTTCCAACAGTCATTGCAGTCCTTTTGCAATTGAATGGATGGCTCACTTTCCCATATGTCTTTTCCTTCTGGAAAGATCACAAAACCTCTAAATATTCCCTGCAATCCCATTTTTTCTATTAGAACAGCATTATCCAAAATCAACACATGACCATGAATCACTTTCTGAAATGATAGCGGGAGTTCCGCAGAAGGTATTGGCTCATTACATGGCTCTCTCTCTGGAAATCCAAAGCATGTCATTGGCTTGTATTCTTGCATAAGCCTTCTGGCATCAGCTACAATATCTGCGGGATTACTTTCATAAACTGAATAAAGTGCTCCCAATGTAACAAAATGCCCTCGAGGAATTAATCCAATAATAACCAGAAAAAGCCAAGTAGACGCAAGAAGCAATTTACTTTGAATACTGATAGTTGATCGTGCAATAACAATTGCATAAATCAGCATAGCAACATAGTAAAAAACAGACAAAATAAATATCAATCCAAGAAACAGAAAAAATCCTGAAAAGTAGCCGAACCCGACTTGAGATATTATTTCCAGCGCTACCGAGATGCTTATTGTAAATAAAATAACCATCATTTTTTTGGAAGGAGATGTTTTCATAAGACTACCTTTCTCTACTTATATCGTAGAAACCATTAATAACAAAAGAGGTTACGCCCTGCATTGCCCAGGAATTTGCGCCATAGCTAGCAGGATAACCATATTGCGTGAACTTCCACCCAGTCGTTGCGCCTAGAGCCCCATGGTAACCTTCGGAAGCAGCAGCTGACCACATGCCTTGAGCTATATAGTTAACGTCGTTTCTGGGATAACAATCTCCACTCTCAAAACAGACATTACCTGAGTAAAAATTCTTATGATCCCAAAATGGCGTGTCATAAAATTCTCTGTCGTAATAACTTTTACTATGAAAGGGTAAAAATAAACTTGGGTTCCAATTCTTAAAGTCCCATGCCTTAAGATGCGAAACAAAATCTGCATAACGCCCAGTTGGATCAAATTCCGAAGTCCAAAAACCGTCTTCACCTTCTTGTGATCTTCTGTATATATCCAAATATAATGCGTACTCAAATTCTGCCCATTCTTCATCGGTAAATGTTGTATCGCCACTTGGCCAAGCTCCGCCTGAATAGAGACATTCAAGCAAAGTATCATACATACAAGGTCCTCCAGATGGTGGGATAACCCATGTGGGATCGGGCTTATCTGGAATGCCATTTCCATTAGTATCAGTGTCTCCATCATCGCCTCCGCCGCCGCCGCCCCTTCCATTACCCTCAATAATTGAAGTGCCGTTTGCGTTTTGACACTGCCCATTAGTAGAGGTGTAACAACCGTATTTAGGCTCATGCCCGCTTGGATCGTTATACCCAATCGGAGAATTCATCACGTACGAATATCGATTAAACGCCTGCGGGTTGGCGGGGTCTGGTACAATGCTGTCAGGTTGGGTGAACTGGTTGATATAAGATGAATAAAATCTCGCCTTATACTCCACGATTTGAATCTCCGCAAATACCCAATCTTCGGTTTTCATTTATTTCAGAATCTCAATTGTATTCAAAAAATTCACAGTCATTCTCGCGGTTGCGCCCCAGAGTAACTCGCCATCGTAGGGGTGATAGGCGATCAGGGATTTGTCTGTATCGCCGCGCGTAAATTCCCAGTAATTATTTTTATCTGCGAGCCAAAGCAACGGGATGGTGAAGACGCGCGCAACTTCAAAGCCGGATGTTTTGAAGACATAAGGCGCGGGCACAACGCCCACGACCGGGGTGACGCGAAAATAGCTAATGGTAATCATGTTACTTAAGCGTCCCAGTATGTTCACATCCGTAGGCTGGATACCTACTTCCTCATCCGCTTCGCGCAGCGCGGTTTGCTCGGGCGTGGTCTCGCCCTCGTCACATGCGCCGCCGGGGAAAGAGACCTGCCCCTTATGTGATTCAACTTTATCTGTACGGCGCGTGAAGATCAAGTGCCACTCGTTGTTGTATACGGTAAGTGGAACAAGCACCGCCGCGCATTTTAGCCGCGTATCTGGCTTCACGAGAATCTCGGCATAGCCGTCTGAATCGGGCGCGCTTTGTTCGGCGGCTAAAAGTTTTTGGGAAATGTAAGATTGAGATAGCATGGGCATATTGATTGTCTGTCAATCAGCGAGCTAATCGACTCCAGAGTAAACGCCTATCCTTCAACACTTACTTCATTCGCGAGCTCTTTTCCGCGCGGATCGGAGGTTGGCTCGATGCGGCGGGCGAAGACGAGAAAGCCAGTGTGCGCGACCATGCGATCTACAGGGCGGATGCGCGCCGGGTCGGATTTGTAATAGCGCAACAATATCTCGCATACTTCAACAAATGCAAATTGATTACGCTTCAACGCCATGAGCATATTTTCCACTTGATTGATGGTCGGGATTATTGTGCAGAAGAATCCGCCGGGCTTGAGCGCGGCGCGCACTTGCGGAATATATTCGTGCGCGTTTTGCACATCCAGAAAGAAAGAGTCGGCGTCGGTTTCATCGAAGCCAGCGCGGATATCGCGAAGTTTGAAATCCACCCGCTCGGCAAGCCCAATGCGCTCCACGTTTTTCTGCGCGAGATTTTGATTATCCTGTTTTTGCTCGTAGGAAACAATTTTCCCGTTTTCGCCGACCGCTGTTCCCAGCGCGATGGTCATCGAGCCGGAACCTGTGCCCGCTTCGAGCACACGCTGACCGGGCGCAACGTTCATGGTGATGAGAATATAGCCGATGTCTTTGGGATATAAAATTTGCGTGGTGCGCGGCAGTTCGTTAAGAATATCGGCAAGCGAGGGCTGCAGCAAAAAGAATGGCGCGCCCATGTGGCTGAAAACTTGCGAACCCCACGACATACCGATCAATTCATCATGCCTAAGCACGCCGCGGTGTGTTTGAAAATCTCCGCCTGTTTTGAGTGTGAAGATAAAATGTTTATGATTTAAACCAACCAGTTGCGCGACATCGCCTTCTTGCGCGGTGGATAAATAGACCATTTGATTACTCTGCTCCTTGCAACCCGCGAAGCGGAGTTGTTAATTTACGATTGGCTGCGATCAGCACGATTAACATCCCGACGCCCAGTACGAACATTCCGCTTATCGCGGCTGGGATAATAGCAAAAATCCACTCCGGTTTGCCGATCATATTGCCAATGGAAGAGAGACCGGCAGCCAATGCGCAGGCATTCCATAAACCATGAATCATCACCGAACTTAAATATGCCGCGACAAAACGCACGATCTTTTTTTCATGAAAGGCAGAGGCGATGCCCCAACCGACCAAACCCGAAGCTGTGATGTGCAGCAGGCTTGTGCCTGCGCGTACGCTGACAACAAAAGACCAAGAGGCGCTACCATCCGCGCTGGCGTTCAAACTTTCGAAGAGCGCGAATGCCGCGCCGCTTAATAATCCCATTGCAAAACCTTGCGCCGGGGATTCAATTTTTTTTATAAAAAGCCAGACCGCTAAAGGTTTGAAAGCTTCCTCAATCAGCGGCACACATACGGCAAGATAAACAAGCGCGGTTGCGATCACGGCAGGGTTTGCAAGATAAGGCGAGATTAATTGCAAAATTGCATCCTGATTGGTTTCATTCTCAAGCAAGGGCATTAGATCGGTTAATTCTTTTAAGAGCTCGGGCTGCAGTACGGCAATATAAATAGTTGCAGCCAGTATTATAAAAATTAAGAGAACGAATTCAAGCACGACCATTATGAATGGGCCAAGTGTCATGCCCAGCCCTAAAACGCTAAAAACGCGCCAACGCGGACCAAACCGGATGCCCTTTGAGCCTATGCCAATAATCAGCCAAATCGGCGGCGTGATGACCAGTACAGTGCAGACGGGGAGAATCAACCATGAGAGCCATGTAATTTCCTGATATGCAATTGCGCCGCCGAGCATAATGATAAAAATAACAAAAGTTAGAATCGCAGGGATTTGCCAGCCCGCATACGCAAAGTGAAATGGCGCATCGGCTTGTTCGCGCTTCATTGTTTTTTGCAAAACAAACCACGCGCACGCCAGAACGAGCAGTCCCTCGAACCCGAAGACAACGCCGCTGATCATTTCTGTAGCAGCGTTGTCTTCGGCATTATAAAGGTCTATTGCCGACATGCCGCCCATGAATAGGGAAAGCAAAAACAAGACAAATACGCTGACAATCAGCGTAATCAAAATAAACAAGGAAGGTATGTGCATTTTATTGTTTTGCATTATTTTTCTACTATCTCCACGCTCGTGATCGTATCTCCGTCCGGCAAAATTCCTTCCGCAATGTTACGCGGCGTTAGGCTTTCTACAACTTCCATGCCGCTGAGTACCTGTCCAAAAATTGTATATCCGCCATCCAAATGAGGGGCGGGCGCGAATGTAATAAAGAATTGGCTGCCGTTTGTATCCGCTCCTGAATTTGCCATGCCCACTACGCCGGGTTTATCAAACAGCAGGTTGTTGACTTCGTTCTTGAAAAAATATCCGGGGTTGCCATTGCCTGTGCCGCTTGGGTCGCCAGCCTGCGCTACAAAACCGGGAATCACACGATGGAAGATGACGCCGTCAAACCATTTTTCGCGCGCAAGAAATATAAACGAATTAACCGCCAACGGGGCTTTATCGGCGAGCAATTGAATCACAATATCGCCTTTGGCAGTATGAAGGGTGGCAATATATTGCTTCAACGGGTCAACATTGAAGGGCGGGCATTGCGCGAATTGCTTTTTACCCAACGCGATCAGGTTAACAATATCGCTTAGGCTTTCGTAATCCAATATTTGTTGAAGACGCCCGTTGATTAATACCAGCGGCGTTGGGATGCTAAGTTCTTTTGCAGATTGATATAAAGACGCCATGCGGGTTGTTGTTTTGGGGTCATTGATTGCGGCTTCAAGTTGCTGCGGATCTATGCCGGTCTGCGCGGATTTTTTAACAATCCATTTATAAAATTCTTCGGGTTTTACAGTATCCCATTCAGGGTATGTGACAAATAGAAAATCATACATTGTCCAGAATTTCCCCTGTTCGTTTGCGGCAAGCGCGGCAACAACCGCCATATCAGATTTATCGGTCGTGCCGGTTAAAGGGACGGGGCGAAATACAAACCGCACATTGTTGCGGTCCTTCATCAACTTCGCGATTACTGCAGACATGCCCCTGCACATATCCGATCGAAAATCACAATATTCCAAAATGGTCACGGGCGCGTCGGCAGGACCAAAGGTAAAATCCGCGCGGCTGATGGGCGGAAAAAAAGAATCATCATTTGATACGGGGGTTGGTTCAATATTTACAGCAGAGCAGCTACTCGTGAATGATTCTGTTAACGCCGCCGGGGGGATTACAGGCACGATGGGCAGGGTCGGCGAGACTCCCGCGTCTGACGCACAGGCGCTGAGAATGAAAGCGGCTGCGATGGATAGAAGAAAAATGATGAGGATTCGTTTCATGTAATAATCAGTTTCCATAGGGTGTTGTATAAAAGACTTGGGGTGTTGCGGACTAAAGTCCGCGCTCCGGTTAGCGTTTCACAGATTCTTGCAATTGTTCAAATCTGGTCATCCACGAAATGGTATTGATGAAATCGGCGAGCGAGGCGCTGCGCGCGCGCAGGGCGCGCACAGCCGGTCCGACGGGGTCTTCTCCGGCGGCGCCGCCGGGCGTATCGGCATAGGCTCCATAAAATGCAAAATATGCCTGATTGATCTTTCGCAGTAAATAACCATTTTTCAAAAAGATGAGTCGGCGGGCTTCCATATATTTTTCGGCTTCTTCGATCTTACCATCTGCGAGCAGCGCGTCTGTTTTGACTCTGGTTTCGTGCATGGCAACGCGGAAGTCGAAGGGCGGGCGAACATCGGCTGGGTTGGGATGATTTAACGAAAGTGAGATTAAGCCTGAGGGGGAGAAAGACGCGGGTTTTAATTCAGGGTAAAAACGCTCGATGACCAGCGCTCCAATTTCATCGCCTGCAATTGAAGCGGCGGTTTCGTTCATGGTCCGCAGCTCGGGCGTGTTCATGTATAAAAACCCAAGCGGTCGCAGGGTTAAATAATTATGTATCCATTCGTGCGCGATAACGGTCGTAACCCAATTCATATCTGTGCTGCGCATGACCATGGTGGGGTAAACGCCTACGCCGCCAATGGGGACAACCAGCGATGAAGTGTTGAGGTTTTTATCTACGCGGGATTCGAGCGCGGCTTGTTCGTCTAATGTGATATCTGTCTCAACTGAAATGTTGGCAGTTTGTTCGATGCGGTCACGCGGAGAAACGATCAGCGCCATGGGCAGCGGCGTAGCGTGATACCAAACATTGGGTATCGGCTGCCCCGCGGCGGTCAGTTTGATTTCATTAAGAATGACCGCCACCTGTTCCTGTAAAACAGATTCGGCAAAAGGCGCGAGCTCGTCTTGGCGGGATTGAAGTTCGGCAGTTTCGGTGCGGATGGTTTGCGACGCGGCTTCTTTATCCATCACTGCTGCGTCGGCGTAGATCTGCTCCAGCGCGTATTCTTTTTCGAGAATGGATTGCGTAACACGCAAATATTCGGTGACAATTTCTTTTTGCGTTTCGCGGTTGAAGATATACGGCGAGCCTATCGAAGCGGAGCGCAGCTTGAGCAGCATGGCGTCTGCCATCCATGAAATATAGTTGAATTCAATCTGGCGTGTATGCGCGCGAATTTTTTCGATATTATCGTTGATGGATGGGCTAGTGTACCCCGTGACGAGAATCAACAAAAAAAGAACAGCTGTTATTTCAAGCCCGCGCGTAATGCGTAAAATCATATGCGCGATTATACCTTGCCCGCAATCAGCAAGCTGATTGACTCCAGAAAAGATAAAAGCGGGTAATCCCCGTTGCTACCGAGTTGGGACGAAATTATTCTGCAAGAGCATTTGGTATGGGCGGTCAGTCGCGTGATGTATCAGATAGATATCGCGCCGCTGTTAGCGAGCTATACCGAACACGGTCGTAAATTGCGCTTTGAATTACCGCCAAGACCGCCAAGTTAAAGTCTTTTCGTGGCGTACTTGGCGACCTTGGCGGTTAGTTTTTTTAAATTTATCCATGCTCCGCTGCCATATCGAGACCTACAATATGGCAAATTACCTGATACCCTTACACTCACTCTTAAAATTGGGACGCTGATTCACGCTGAAAAAGCTGATTCGGCTTGATTTTCATAACGATCTCGCTTGAAAATCTGCGTTTATCTGCGTTTTCAGCGTCCCGAATCAAAATGTAAGGGTATCAAGCAAATTACTTGAAATGTGGCTCGATATGCCGCAAAGAACAAGTCTGCGGCTACTCGACCACCCTTTAAAATAAAACTGTCAGGTGACTAGGAAATTTTATACAATAGACCTCTTGTATAAGTAATGAGCAAAAAATGCTTTTGCCAAAGATTACACAGATTTTCACAGATAAATCTTAAGAAATCCGTGCGCATCTGTGAAATCTGCGGCTAGAAAAATACTTTTACAATAGGTCTAATACTTGATATGCCGTCATCAGTCAATTAAGATGCAATCGCCCTGATAAAAGCCGCCTTCAAAAAAGAAGGCGGCTTTGCTTGTAGTACAATTGGCAAGAAGCATTAGTTATTCCCAATCTTAACTCTTTGGAGTCAATTAAATGTCAGAAAATTTTGATGTCGTTGTTATTGGCGCAGGTCCTGCAGGCTATGTGGCTGCGATCCGCGCGGCGCAATTGAAACAGAAGGTCGCAATTGTCGACAAGCAAT
>CAZAGR010000081.1:0-9277 GCA_964484585.1 uncultured Propionivibrio sp.
GAATGAATACGGCACCCCGGCACCCGCGTTTTGCCAGGGCTGCCCTGCCAGAAGACTACCCACCATGCCGCCGCCACCGAATGATAGGCTGCCGTAAAGCGCCTGGACCCGGCCCTGCTGACGCGGCAGGAACCACTGATTGAGCGCAGCAACACTGGCCACATGGTGAGCGCCAAAGGTGGCGCCATGCAGCAATTGGGCTACGACCAGCAGCAGCAGGCTATCAACCCACCAACCGATCATGAGGAAACGTATCACCGCCAGCGCCAGGCAGGCCAGCAACACGGTCCGTAGCGAGAGTCGCGTCCCGAACCGTGGCCAATACATAAAAACAGCAATTTCAGCAAACACCCCGAGTGACCACAACGCGCCCGTCACGGACTTTTCATAGCCATTGCCGACCAAATGAATTGAATAAAACACATACAGCGCCCCGTGAGCGGCTGACATGAAGAAGCCTGCCGCCAGCAAGGCCAGTACTCTGGATTCACCCAAACGGGCGCTCTTGTCATCGGGTTCATGCCCAGAGGCGATCTCATCCCGTAGACTCCAGGCTGAAACCAGCGCAAACATTAGGATCAACCAGGCGATCACCAGCAAGGACTCGATCGGGTGATAGTCCAACCAGACTCCGATTCCGGCCACCGCGACGACAAAACCAACCGATCCCCAGAGACGGATTCGTCCATAACGCTCCGGCGCGTGCCGGAGATGGCTGAACGTCAGCGCCTCCACCAAAGGAAGTGCCGCGCTCCAAAAGAGATGCAGAACCGCGGAGATGACAATCAGAAACACGAAGTCACGCGTCAGGAAGTAGCCCGCGAAACTGAGCATCGAGAGTGCGGCGGACATTCGAATAAGGGAGGTTCTGCGCCCGCTGCGGTCAGACAACCAGCCCCAGAAGGTCGGTGCCACAAGTCGCATGATTTGCCCCAGCGACATCAGCACGGCGATTCTCCCGGCGCTATAGCCCGCTGACTCGAGGTACAGGGAAAAATAGGGGAGATACGCCCCGACAAAGGCAAAGTAGACGAAATACCACAGCGACAAGCGCCAATGCGTGTCGCTGTCGCTCGAGCGCGCCACAACCGTCATGGCACGGCGACGGACGCCCATCCAGCGTCAGTTTGCATCAGGAACACTTAGTTCGCGACGCGTCCCGGGATTTTCGGCGAATCACACACCACATCGGCACACTGGCCGCGATGTCGAAGCGCGGCATCGATCAGCACCAAGGCAAGCATCGCCTCGGCGATCGGCGTCGCACGTATGCCGACACAGGGATCGTGCCGCCCGAAGGTCTCCACCACCGCAGGTTGCCCATTCAGATCCACAGAACGGCGCGGCAAACGAATGCTGGACGTCGGCTTCACAGCAATATTCACCAGAATATCCTGACCGGTCGAGATTCCACCGAGGATACCGCCGGCATGATTGCTCAGGAATCCCTGCGGTGTCATTTCGTCGCCATGTTCGCTGCCTTTTTGCACCACGACATCAAACCCGGCACCGATCTCGACGCCCTTGACCGCGTTGATGCTCATCATGGCAAAGGCGATCTCGGCATCCAAACGATCATAAACCGGCTCGCCCCAGCCAACAGGGACGCCGGTTGCGCAAACGCTCAATCTCGCGCCCACCGAATCACCGGATTTACGCAGGGCGTCCATGAAGCTTTCAAGTCGATCAACCATTCCGGCATTGGGTGCAAAGAATGGGTTACCATCAATATCCGCTTCGCTGACGAAGGGAATCGGCACCGATCCCAATTGGCTCATCCAGCCACGGATGGCAATGCCAAACCGCTCTTTCAACCACTTGCGCGCGACCGCGCCGGCGGCAACGCGCACCGCTGTCTCACGCGCGGAGGACCGGCCGCCGCCGCGATGGTCACGCAGGCCGTATTTCTGCAAATACACATAATCGGCATGACCCGGACGAAAGGTCTGCGCGATGTTCCCATAATCCTTGCTGCGCTGGTCTTCATTACGAATCAGCAGCGAGATCGGCGTGCCCGTGGTCTTGCCTTCAAAAACCCCGGAGAGGATCTCGACCGTATCCGACTCGCGCCGCTGCGTCACGTGCCGTGAGGTGCCCGGCTTGCGACGATCAAGTTCCAGTTGAATATCCGCTTCGCACAGCGTCATGCCCGGGGGACAACCATCGACGATACAGCCGATTGCCGGACCATGTGACTCGCCAAAGGAGGTGACTCGAAAAAGCGTTCCAATCGTATTACCTGACATCGAACAACACCTATTGCTTCTCCGCGTCGGGCCAGTCGCGGATGTAGGCCTTCAACATTTTATTTTCGAAGCTTTGCTCTTCAAGCACTGCCTTGGCCACGTCATGGAATGACACCACTCCCATCAATACGCCCTCGTCCATCACCGGCAGGTAACGCTGATGATTTTCGATCATCAGACGCCGCAACACGTCCATTTCCATGTCGGGGCTCGCAATACCGGGATCCCGAATCATGGCGCCGTCGATGGTCGCCTCTTGCCAGCTTGCACCATGCTTTTGCACCGCCAGCAGAACTTCACGGAACGTCAGCATGCCCACCATCCGCCCGCCCGAAAAACAGACCAGCGAGCCGCAATCCTGGCTGGTCATGAATTCAACCGCCTCCGCCAGTTTCTTGTCCGGCGCGATGGTGTACAGCACCGTACCCTTGATCTCAAGAATTTCCCTGACTTGCATTGCTGGCTCCTTAAAAAATCGGGCCTGAGTTGCAGCCCATCCCACACGGTAGGTTGTGTCTAACGCTTCAGTTCGCTCAATTTACCTGGCACTTTCAACCAATCGTCGGCATCCGCCGGCGGATCCCTGCGTTCCACGATCACTGGCCAAACCTTGGCCAACTCGGCGTTCAATGCCGTGAACTGTGCCTGACTCGCCGGCACATCATCCTCCGCAAAAATCGCCTCGGCGGGACACTCGGCCACGCACAGAGTACAGTCGATACACTCGTCCGGATCGATCACCAGGAAATTCGGACCCTCGTGAAAGCAATCTACCGGACAGACGTCCACACAATCGGTATATTTGCACTTGATGCATGACTCGGTGACGACGTAGGTCATTTTCGGCTTCCTTATTTTTCAATTTTCAGGGTAAAACGCGACTTTCAGTTTCGCTGACGTGCATTTTTTGCTAGCATTCTTCCACAAGTAGCGCAGCCTGCGGTACAAACCGCCTTTCTGACTGCATTTCATTCTTTACCGACCCGCCTGCTCGTCACACGTTCAAGTTTGGCAAGGCACCCACTTCCGAGGACTTCATGAGCGAACACATTTTGCACGTTACCGACGACACTTTCAAAACCGAGGTGGTGGATGCCACCCTTCCTACACTAGTGGATTTCTGGGCCGAATGGTGCGGACCGTGCAAGATGATCGCGCCAATCCTGGACGACATCGCGACTGGCTATGCAGGAAAACTGAAGGTGGTCAAGATCAACATTGATGACAACCCCAAGACTCCCGGCGAGTTCGGAATCCGTGGCATCCCCACCTTGCTCCTGTTCAAGGGCGGCAGCGTCGAAGCGCAAAAAGTCGGCGCAGTCACCAAATCACAACTCACTTCCTTCATTGACAGCAATCTCTAAGTCGATACAATGACGTCTCGGAGCAAAGCGCTCCGAGATGGCTGCCGCAACAAACCGCAGCCCGCTTCGCTTAAGCAGCACTTAGCCCTCCCCACTCCAGTTTCTCCCTCCTCTCGCGGATCATAATTCCGCAGAACACGTACATTCCCATGCATTTATCAGAGCTCAAAGCCCATCATGTCAGCCAACTGCTGGAGATGGCATCGGCCAACCAGATCGATGGCGCCAACCGGTTACGCAAGCAGGAACTCATATTCGCCCTGCTCAAAAGCCAGTCCAAAAAAGGCGAAACGATTTTTGGTGACGGTGTTCTGGAAGTCCTGCCCGACGGCTACGGTTTTCTCCGCTCGCCGGAAACCTCGTACCTGGCCAACACGGACGATGTGTACATAAGCCCCAGCCAGGTCCGCCGTTTCAATCTTCATACCGGCGACACCATTGAGGGCGAGATCCGCACGCCGAAAGAAGGCGAGCGCTATTTTGCATTGGTCAAGGTCGATCGCGTCAACGGTGAGTCACCCGAAGCGAGCAAGCACAAGATCCTGTTTGAAAACCTCACTCCGTTGCACCCCGAAAAACACATGCAGTTGGAGCGCGAGATGCGCGGCGAGGAGAACGTCACCAGCCGCGTCATCGATATGATCGCACCCATCGGCAAGGGCCAGCGCGGCCTTCTGGTCGCCAGCCCGAAGAGCGGCAAGACCGTGATGATGCAACACATCGCCCACGCCATCGCGGTAAATCATCCGGATGTCACATTGATTGTTTTGCTGATCGATGAGCGCCCCGAAGAAGTTACCGAAATGCTCCGCACGGTCAAGGGTGAGGTCGTGGCCTCGACGTTTGACGAACCCGCCACCCGGCATGTTCAAGTGGCTGAAATGGTGATCGAGAAGGCCAAACGCCTGGTCGAGCACAAGAAGGATGTTGTCATTCTGCTCGACTCCATTACCCGTTTGGCTCGCGCCTACAACACCGTACAGCCCGCTTCAGGCAAGGTGCTCACCGGGGGTGTCGACGCCAACGCCCTGCAAAAACCCAAACGATTTTTTGGCGCGGCACGAAATGTCGAAGAAGGTGGCTCGCTGACCATCATCGCCACCGCGCTGGTAGAAACCGGCTCGCGCATGGATGACGTGATCTACGAAGAATTCAAGGGCACCGGCAACATGGAAATCCATCTTGACCGCAAGATGGCCGAAAAGCGCGTCTATCCCGCGATCAACGTGAATCGTTCGGGCACGCGCCGCGAAGAGCTGTTGCTGAAGCCCGATGTCCTGCAAAAAATGTGGATCCTGCGCAAGCTGCTCTACAACATGGACGACATGGAGGCCATGGAATTTCTGCTCGACAAGGTCAAGGCGACAAAAAACAACGGAGAATTCTTCGACGCCATGCGTCGGGGTTGATAGACACGCGTAACTCTTGCTTGGTTGGGCTTCGTTGGCACAGTAAAGTTGATGTCCGCCGTGTCATCACGCCGACTTGAAGTGAGTGCGCAAGTGGTTGCCAAGTTCCGACCCGCGCAATAAGATGCCGATATGGAGCCGACCCCCGATCCGCTGGACGCAGAGATTCTCGAGCAATTGGCTGCGCTGCGCCTCGAGCATCGCCAACTGGACGCCCAGCTTGGTACCGTCGCCGACATTCCACCCGAGGATGAACTACTCCTGCGCCGGCTGAAAAAACGAAAATTGCTGCTCAAGGATCAAATCGCCCAGCTGGAAAGCCGGCTCGATCCCGACGTGTACGCTTGACCGATCCGGCATGCAGTTGGAGATCAATGGCTATGGTGTGACTGGCGAAATAAAAGCGCAGCCCTCCATTCCCGGACGCCCCTGCCTGATCTTCATCCACGGCGCACAAAACGACCATAGCGTGTGGGCGCAAATTGTCCCTGCAATGTCACTAAGCGGCTACCGCGTTGCCCTCCCCGATCTGCCAGGTCATGGCGAAAGCGAAGGTCCGCCGCTGGCGACGGTTGAAGGCCTGGCCGATTGGCTGGGAGCGTTCATTCAAAAAGTAGCCGCAGGCGACACCGCGCCAGATCAACACCCGGTGAAATTTACACTGATCGGGCACAGCATGGGCTCGCTCGTTGCCCTCGAATGCGCAGCCCGTTTTCAGGCATTTATTGCGTCCGTTGTTCTGGTCTGCACCGCGATCCCGATGAAGGTATCGCCGACTCTGCTGGCTCTGGCCGAAAGTGATGAAGCAGCCGCCATTACACAGGTCAACCTTTGGTCACACGCCCCACCTCCGCCAACGGCAGAGGCGCAACGGCTGCGCGACGAACTCATGACCGAATCGCGGCAAGTCATGGCACGGCAAAAGGCAGGCGTGTTGCATACTGACCTCTCCGCATGCAACGACTACCAAAACGGTCTGACGACCGCGGCAGCGGTTCATTGCCCGACGCTCGTCATTGCCGGCAGCCGTGACCTGATGACGCCGCCAAAATTCACCGGCGATCTACTCGCCGCCCTGCCGAACGCACAGTTGCATACCATCGAGGATGCCGGCCACGCCATGATGAGCGAAAGCCCCGCTGCACTGATTTCGGCGCTGACCAGGTTTCTTGAACAATGACCGCACCACGCCCCCAGCTTCCCTTTCCAACCGTTCGCGAAGGTTTGCCACTGAGCGCGCCTCTGGACTGGATCGCCGCAGGGATAGACGATATGCGCGCCTGCCGCGGTGCCAGCCTGTTTTACGGGCTGTGTTTTGCTGCCGGCGGAATTGTCGTCGTACTGGCGTTTCGCCACGCTGTCCAGCTGGTGTCGGGGCTCATTGCCGGCACCCTGTTGGTGGGGCCTCTATTCGCGATCGGCCTGTACGAGCTCTCGCGCCAGCGGGAACGCAAGGAAAAACCCGCTCTGCGGCCATCCCTCATGGCCTGGCGCGGCCCGCTCAGCGCGATAAGTATTTATTCCTTCATTGTCATCATTATTTATCTAGTCTGGGCACGCGCCGGGCTTATCGTGTTTGCCTTGTTCTACGACGGCGGTCTGCCAACGCTGCACAGCCTGCTGACGATGATCATGCGCTTCGACAATCCCGAGTTCCTGATCGCCTACGTCGTCGTCGGCGGATTCTTTGCAGGGCTGGTATTTGCAGTGTCGGTCGTGTCCATCCCGCTAATGCTCGACCGTGATCAGGATGCGATCACCTCGATGATTGCCAGCTTTATCGCACTGACGCGAAATCCGGCGGTATTGCTGTTCTGGGGATTTCTAATTTCAATGCTGATTGGATTCGGGATTCTGCTGGGCTATCTCGGATTGATCGTCACTGGACCGCTGGTCGGACATGCCACCTGGCACGCCTTCCGCGCCTTGATCGTGCCGCTGGATGAATCACCGCGCGCCCGAGTCATCGAGGAAAGCCGCGAGTGAAAGTCGCATTGCTCGCGATCATCGCTGCCTTTTCCGCCTTCGCATTCATGATGGGGATTGCGCTGGACTTGTCGTGGCTGAAGATCGTGTCCAAGCCGTGGCCCGTGTTGGCGATGGCCGCCTGGGTCTGGCCTCTGGGCGACCGCCGCATTGCGCACGGCCTGCTGGCCGGTGCCGTTGGCGACATTTGTTTATCTTTCCCCTCGGCATTTCTTCCGGGAATGATCGCCTTTGCCATCGGTCACGGGCTCTATGTCCGGGCGTTCTTCGATTGGCATAAAAATCCCGCCCTGCTGCTCCTTGTGCCGGTAGCTGCGTATCTGATACTCGGTATAACGCTGATGTTGCCAGGCACCGGCCCCCTGACCATTCCGGTTATCGCCTACATGGGCATCATCGGCGCGATGCTCTGGCGGGCAGCCGCGCTGGCCGCAGATGATTTGACGCACGGCTTTATGCGCTGGTGTCCGCTCGCCGGTGCCTTATTGTTCGGCTTTTCCGACACCCTTATTGGCCTCAACAAATTCGCCACGCCTCTTCCTGGCGCAGCTTTCCCTATTATTCTCAGCTACTGGACAGGCCAGTTCCTGATCGCCACTTCAGGCCAACATCGGATGCGTCAGCCGTCCTGACGCCGTATCGCCACCGCCGACTTTTATGATGACTGTCACAACCACGCCCCTTTGGGAAACCTTGATCAAGAATGCGCTGATCTTCGACGGTACCGGATCTCCCGGCGTCATCGGCGATGTTGCCCTTCGTAACGGAACAATCGCAGCGCGCGGGCAGAACCTTGCAGCCGGCAGCGCCGCGAAAGTCATCGACGCAAGCGGACTTTGGCTTATGCCGGGGCTGCTCGACGTACATACGCATTACGATTTGGAAGTCGAACTGGCTCCGGGATTGCCGGAATCCGTGCGTCACGGTACGACGACTGTCGTCGTCGCCAACTGCAGTCTTGGCCTGGCCTTCGGTGCTTTGCGCGAAAACGGCCAGGACCCGATCGTCGATTGCTTCGCCCGTGTGGAAAACATTCCAAAACCGGTCCTGCGACGGATTGCAGATCGCGTCGATTGGAATACCTCGGACGCCTACCTGGCGCACCTCGATACGCTGAAGCTGGGTCCGAACATCGTTCCACTAATCCCTTATTCGATGTTGCGCATTGCCGCAATGGGCGTAACGCCCTCGGTCAGTCGCGCGCCGACCGCGACCGAACTGGAGAAAATGGAAAAACTGCTTGAGAAGGGCATGCGCGAAGGCTACGCAGGATTTTCGTCTGACAGCCTGCCTTTCCACTATCTTGCCAATGACCCTAATCGCGAGAAACGCATCCCGTCTCAATACGGTTCATTGAGTGAGCTAAAACGCCTGACCGACGTCGTCCGCCGCTTCGGTCGCATCTGGCAGGCGACGCCGCCGATCGAGAGTCCATTGTTGGTGCTGCGCACCTTTCTGCTCACGAGCGGAAGGCTCTACAAAAAGCCGCTGAAGATTACGGCAGTCGCCGCTCTGGATGTACGCGCCAATCGCATGATCATCCGTAGCGCATACGTGCTGACCTGGCTGTTGAATTCCTGGTTGTTCAAAGGTCATTTCGTCCTTCAATCACTCGCTGCACGTTTCAAGGTCTGGGGTGACGGCCCCATCACTCCGTTGTCGGAAGAAATTCCGGAACTGCGCGAGCTGGCGATGACCGATCTCGATGACCGCGCCTCGCGCCAAAGAACTCTGAACGATCCTGATTACATCCAGCGCTTCAAGGCAATGTGGCGTCACGGAAAAACCGGCTTTGGCCTCGCCCGCCTGCGCCGCCTGTTGCGCATTGAAGATTACGCCTTGCGACGGGCATTTGACGAAATGGTCGTGGACCGTTCACCCGTTCCCATATGGAAAGGCGAAACGTTTGCCGCCCTGCTCGCGCGACTGCAAGCCTTTCAAGCCAATGGCGAAGGTGCCCGTGACGCAATTGAAAAATCCGCGTTTGAAAGATTTCCGACGCCAGTCAATGACGATGCGGACTTCATGCTGCATCTGCTGCGTGAGTACGATCGCGACCTTTACTGGAGCACGATCAGCGCCAATTTCGACGACAAGCGCCTGCGAAAATTACTGATGAGTCCGATGTTCCTCCCCGCATTTGCGGATTCGGGCGCCCATCTCACCAACCTGGCCTTTTACGACACCAATTTGCGTGCGCTAAAAATCGCCCATGAGGAACGTGGGCTGGCGGGAGTCGGTGCTGCGAATGGTGGGTGCCCTGGTCCCGATG
>CAZAGR010000082.1:0-9107 GCA_964484585.1 uncultured Propionivibrio sp.
TGGCCGCGCGTTACGGGGGACAGCTGGCTCGTGCCTGGCGCGTGCAGATCCCGGCGCGAGGACGTGCGCGTATTTGAGACCGCCGATATGCACTTTACCGACATGCTCGCCAGCGTCGGCGCGGTGATCACCAAACCCGGCTACGGAACTTTTGTTGAAGCCGCCGGCAACGGCATTCCGCTGCTGTATCTTCAGCGCGACGACTGGCCGGAGACGCAGTATCTTGAAGCTTGGCTGATGCAACATGCCCGCGCCACATCGCTGACTCGTGAAGACCTGAGCAAGGGCGACTTCATGACCAAGCTTGAATATCTCTGGCAATTGTCAGCACCTGCCATACCGCAAGGAACCGGTGCCGTTGAGGCGGCGGAATGCCTTATCCAGAAACTCAGCCTGCGCTAGGATTTGCAGCGACACCGAGCCGCCACAGCGACGTTATTTCAGCCGCACGCGCTTTATGCAGGGGGTCGTTGTCATCGCTGGCGCGCGGATGACGTGGCCGGATATCGGTGCGACCGATTACCTCGAGGCCCGCTGAAGCAATCCAGCCGAGCAGTTCATCGCGCGAACGCAAGCCCAAATGTTCGGCAATATCGGAGAGGATCAGCCAGCCCTCGCTACGCGGCTCCCCGGATTTCGGGTATTTCAAGTGTTCAGCCAAACCGGCCAGAAATCCACATAACATTTGACTGTCAGGATCATATACAGCCTGCTCGAGCAGCGAACTCGGCTGTGCCGGCAGCCACGGCGGATTGCAGACGATAAGCGCAGCGCGACCCGGCGGGAACAAATCGGCGCGTACCAGGCTGATCCGATCTGCAAGACCAAGCCGCAAAATAGTGTCTTGCGCACACGCCAGCGCCCGCAAACTCTGATCCGTCGCCACGACTCGACGAACGCCCCGTTGCGCCAGAATCGCCGCCAGCACCCCTGTGCCTGTACCGACGTCAAACGCCAGATCCGTTGCCGGCAAGGGTGTCTGCGCGAGCAGGTCGAGGTATTCGCTGCGCACCGGTGCAAACACACCATAATGGGGATAGATACGCGCACCCAGCGCGGCGACCACAAGCCCCTTGCGCCGCCATTCATGCGCACCGATCAGCCCCAGAATTTCGCGCAGGGAGCTTACGTACGGCTCGGGCGCCACACCATAAGCCTCGTTACAGGCCTGCCGCAGATCGGGTGCACGGCGCAGCGGCAAAGCATGACCTTCGTCAAACTGCAACAGCAACATGCCCAACAAACGGGCGCGTTGCGCCTGCAACTGTCGTTGATGATGGAACTCCTCGGCCGGTATTGGCGCGAATCGGGCAAGGCTCTGAGAGTTACGGTCAATACGTCGCGCCAGCGCTTGCAGCAGTTGCCGGGCATTCTGAAAATCACCACGCCAGAGCAGCGCTCCGCCTTGACTGACGAAGCGATAGGCTGCATCAGCGTTCATCCGGTCATCTGCAATTAGCACCCGGGAGGGCGGCGAGGCGCCGTTCTCGGATCGCCAACGCGCACGGCGTATTACGCCGTCTTCCTCCCAACAGAGTTCTGGCAGATCGCTCGCGGGCGGAGGCACGAAGTTCTCAGTGCCGGCGGCGCGCGAGGATTCCATGCGCGTATTGTAAGTCGTTCGCGATTCACCGCTTACTTGCCGACATGCCAACACTCGCTTCAGCATCCAGCACCGGCTACGTGTACCATATATGCTCTGTCGATCGCACGATCCTTCACATGTACCCGGAATGACTCAAGCAACGTCAGATTTTCCTGGATTGGACTTTTCGATCGCCGACGGCCTGGTCGTCGCGCGCTATACCGCCCAAGCCACGCGTACGGTATTGTCCGGCGAACTGCTGCGCTCTCTTCTGGTTAACGCCGGCTACGGCAATTGCGTGCTGGATGAAGGGCTATTGCTTGCGCTGATCGAGCGCTGCAATTCCGCCAACGAAGACTTCGGCCTTGTCATCGGAGAATCCAGGGATGGCAGTTTCAGCATCGAAATTGCGGCCGATTCGATGACAGCCATGATCGATTTTTTGCCGCCGCAGGGAGGTCGAGCGGTGATGCCGGTCGACGTACTTCTCGCCCTGCGAGAAGCTCACGTCGTTTTCGGGGTCATCGAGTCGGCTGTGATGGACGCCTGTAATTCCGGAGTTGCCATTCGAATCGTGGCCGCCGAAGGCGTTCCACCCGTTGATGGCGAAGACTCGCGTTTTGAATTATTGATTGAGCAGTCCAGAGAGCGCGTGCCCAAAGTCGATAATCAGGGCTTGGTTGACTTTCGCGAGCAGGGTGAAATTCCCGTTGTTCAAGCCGGTCAAGCGCTGATGCGGCGAATTCCTGCCGCGGCAAGTATTGACGGCCACACCGTTCGCGGTGAGCTTCTTGCAGGCAGACTGGTGGCGAATCATCCGTTCGCAGAAAATCTAATCGGCGCTGCGCCATCGGCAGATGATCCAAACCTCCTTGTTGCTCTTTTCAATGGGCAACCGGTGCTGGTAGGCAACGGCGTCGCGGTAGATGAGGTGTTACAGGTGACGAACGTCAGCATAGCGTCGGGCAACATCAGCTTCGACGGCACCGTGGTGGTCACCGGCGATGTCCTTACCGATATGAAAGTTAAAGCAAGTGGTGACATCATCGTCAAGGGTACCGTCGATGGTGGGCATCTTGAGGCCGGGGGTCAGGTCCTGATCGCCGGCGGCTTGATCTCGCACGCTACGGTACATGCCGAAACTTCAGTGACGGCGCGATTTGCCGAGGGCTCGCAGATTTTTGCCGGTACGGTCATCGCAATCGAAGATACCGCCTTGAAGTGCGAGTTGCAGGCGCTTAATCAGATTCTGATCGGCACCAAAAATCCACAACGCGGCCGATTGGTGGGCGGGTCGGCACGAGCGATGCTAAAGATTTGCACACCCTTGCTGGGCGCGGAAGCAGCCGAAGTCACGCACGTGATGGTAGGCGTAAATCCAACACTCGAACAGATCTATCGGGAATTGCTCCAAGCCATCGAAAAGCAAGGTGCCGAAGAGGAAAAACTGCAGAAGCTTTTGGCGCACCTGACCCACGCAGGCGACAAAGGGGGTATGAAGGAGCGGGTACGTTCCTCCTACGAAAATGCCGCTCGGCTCTGGGCCGATCTGCTGGGAGAGAAAGAAGTGCTTGAGAAGCAGATGTCGTTGACCAAGGGCGCGCGCGTTGAAGTCAGCCAGGGCGTTGCCGGCGCCGTCGATCTGGCCTTCGGTCAGAAAACTCTGCGCTTCAGGCACCGCTGCAACGCCGGTGCCTTTGTACTTGTTGACGACCGGGTGGCGTTTACCGACCCATCTGGCGAAATACTCGAGTTCTAGACCGCTGCCGATTGCGCTACCGCGCGGACGCGGTCCCGGCCAGGCGTTTCCGATATTCGCGCGGTCCACACCCGGTCCACAGGGAAAACGCCCGGTAGAAGGATGCAACATCGGCATAGCCCAAGTCGGCGGCTATTCTGTTCAGCGGCTGGCTGCTTTTGGCCACCGACTCCAAAGCCATATCTCTACGCAACGCCTCTCGAATGGCACGAAAACTTGTGCCCTCAAGATCCAGTTGGCGGTGCAAGGTTCGTGGGGACAGGAACAAACGGCGAGCCAACTCGGGAAGCGACACGTTCTCAGGAAGCCTGGCGCGGATGTGTTCACGTACACGCAGCGCCAACGCGCGATCCCGCCGATACAGAGTCGTGATGCTGGCCGGTGCTTCAAGAAGAAACGCCCGTAGCGCAGCTTCATCCCGACGCACCGGCAGCGCCAGGTACTCGGCCGGAAAACGTGCTTCGAGCTGGGCGGCATCAAAGCGGCAGCGGGGTGCAAAAACCAGCTCATAGTCGGGTGCATGCCCGGGAGCTGGATACGGAAAGTCGACTTCATCAAGCGGCAACGGATGCGCCACCAACCAGGCGGCCAGACCATGAATCATCCGCAACAACCACTCGTAGGCGAACACACGCCCCGCAGCTCCGACCGCAAGCGCTCGTACTTCACGGAGCACGATGACCGCTTCGTCACCGGTGCGCAGTAATGTCACCTCAACGTCGTCCAACACCACCCGCAGGTATCGAGCGATGCGAACAAGGGCGTCATCCAGAGTCGGCGCCGACAAGGCGGCGCGACACAGGAATTCGAATGTGCCTCGGCGCAGCGGCCGCGAAAACAGGGCGAAACCCTCATCGTCCAATTGTTCGTTGATCAGACGGTACAAGCGGGCATATGCGACGACAGGCACTCGTGCATGGTCCTGCCTCAACAAGCTAATGGCAATTTCTGCACGATTTAACAGCGGCTCGACCAACAATCCGGCCCGCGGCAGACCCGCCACCATGCCAGAAACAAAGCCTATGGCGACGCTAGGCAGACGAATTGAGGATCTTGAAGGCGAGCCAATGGGAGCCATAGTTTGGCAGATTATGCATAGTTATCGGCATTATGGGTTATGGCGCTCGCCTCGCCCTCGGCCTAACATACGAAATCGTTATCGGCTCGGAACACACCATGACTGATCTCAGCATTGCGGCCAAGCTGCAGCCCTACAAACCTGTGCACAAAGTGCGCTTCGTTACCGCGGCCTCTCTGTTTGATGGCCACGACGCATCGATCAACATCATGCGGCGCATCCTCCAGGCGAGTGGCGTTGAAGTTATTCACCTCGGGCACAACCGTTCGGTCGACGAAATCGTCACCGCGGCCTTGCAGGAAGACGTGCAGGGAATCGCGATTTCGTCATACCAAGGGGGGCATGTCGAGTTCTTTAAATACATGATTGATCTGCTGCGGCAACGTGGCGGCGGCAACATCAAGGTCTTTGGCGGCGGCGGCGGCGTCATCGTGCCTGCTGAAATAAAGGAACTGCACGATTACGGCGTTACCCATATCTACTCGGTCCAGGATGGCCAAAAACTGGGTCTGCAAGGGATGATCAACGACATGGTGAGGCAATGCGACATTGACCTCAGCACCTTGGCGACAAGTGATATCACGACGCTGCAGATCGACGATGCGCGT
Source organism: uncultured Propionivibrio sp. (assembly GCA_964484585.1). Classification (GTDB taxonomy): domain Bacteria; phylum Pseudomonadota; class Gammaproteobacteria; order Burkholderiales; family Rhodocyclaceae; genus JADKHX01. Next base: position 5,031 of record CAZAGR010000082.1, read on the forward strand.
ATCCGCCACCGGCACCTTTCGCAGATCATCACCTCTTTGGAAAACAAGGCCTGGAGTAATGTCGCGCGCAAAAAAATGCTCGAACAAAGCGCCGTCTCGCACGTGCCGGTTCTAGGTATCACCGGCACCGGTGGTGCGGGCAAGTCATCACTGACGGACGAACTAGTACGACGTTTTCGCCTCGATCTCGGCGACAGTCTGAAGATTGCCGTGATCTCCATCGACCCCTCGCGCAAACGCACCGGCGGTGCGCTGCTGGGTGACCGCATCCGCATGAATGCAATCCACTCTCCGGGTCGTCCGGCCAATATTTACATGCGTTCGCTGGCGACGCGCGACACGGGCAAGGAAATCTCGGATGCCTTGCCCGATGTGATCGCCGCGTGCAAAGTCGCCGAGTTTGACCTGATTTTGGTCGAAACCTCGGGTATCGGTCAGGGCGATGCGGCCATTGTTCCACTCGTCGACGTTTCAGTCTACGTCATGACTCCCGAATTCGGCGCGGCTTCGCAGCTCGAGAAAATCGACATGCTCGACTTCGCCGACTTTGTCGCTATCAACAAATTCGATCGCAAGGGCGCAGAAGACGCCCTTCGTGACGTACGCAAGCAGTACCAGCGCAATCGCGAACTTTTCACAGAGAACGCCGACAACATGCCGGTGTTTGGCACCATGGCAGCACGCTTCAACGACGACGGCGTGACCGCGCTGTATCAGGCATTGATCCCTGCACTCACATGCAAAGGCCTCAAGGTGGGCGCGCGGAAACTTCCCGCGGTCAAGGTGAAACATTCCTCAGCCGGGCGCGCGATTGTCCCCGCAGAACGGTCGCGCTATCTCGCCGAAATCGCCGAGTCCGTGCGTGGCTATCACCGCCAGACTACCGAGCAAGCAGTCATAGCCCGCGAGCGCCAGTCACTGAAAACAGCAAAGGCATTGTTCGAAAGTTGCCGCAAGAGTGTGGATGATTTTGCCGAGCTGATCTCATGGAAAGATGGCCAACTCACGTCTCAAGCTCGCAAGCTTCTGTCGCAGTGGCCGGCTGTAAAGGCCGCCTACGCCGGAGATGAGTACGTGGTGCAGATCCGCGACAAGGAAATTCGCACAGGCTTGATACACGAAACGCTTTCCGGCACCAAAGTTCGAAAAGTTGCATTGCCTCGTTTTGACGACGAAGGCGAATTGCTCAAGTTCTTGATGCTGGAAAATGTCCCCGGCGCCTTCCCCTTCACCGCGGGCGTTTTCGCCTTCAAGCGTGAAAATGAAGACCCTACGCGAATGTTTGCCGGCGAAGGAGACGCCGTCCGCACCAATCTTCGATTCCGAAAGGTATCCGAAGGGCTCCCTGCCAAACGCCTTTCAACCGCATTCGATTCGGTCACGCTCTATGGCTGCGACCCCGATCCACGCCCGGACATTTACGGCAAGGTTGGCAACTCCGGTGTCTCGATTGCCACACTGGACGACTTGAAAGTTCTTTATTCCGGATTCAACCTGTGCGATCCGGCAACTTCCGTATCGATGACCATCAATGGCCCCGCGCCAATGATCCTGGCCATGTTCCTCAATGCCGCCATTGATCAACAACTGGAAAAATTTTACGAACAAAACAGCCGCGAACCCAGCGAAGATGAGGCACAGAAAATACGCGAATGGTCACTGGCGTCAGTTCGCGGAACGGTTCAGGCCGACATTCTCAAAGAAGATCAAGGCCAGAATACGTGCATTTTCTCGACCGAGTTCGCGCTGAAAATGATGGGCGACATTCAGGAATACTTCGTTCATCACCAGATCCGCAATTTCTACTCGGTATCGATCTCCGGCTACCATATCGCGGAAGCTGGGGCGAATCCGATCTCGCAGCTTGCCTTCACGCTTTCCAACGGGTTTACCTTCGTCGAGGCCTACCTAGCCCGCGGCATGCGGGTTGATGATTTCGCACCCAACTTGAGCTTTTTTTTCAGCAACGGCATGGACAGCGAATACACGGTCATGGGTCGCGTTGCACGCCGAATATGGGCGGTGGCGATGAAAAATCGCTACGGTGCCAACGAACGCTCGCAAAAACTCAAATACCACATCCAGACCTCGGGTCGCTCATTGCATGCGCAGGAAATGGATTTCAACGACATCCGCACCACACTTCAGGCATTGATTGCCATTTACGACAATTGCAACAGCCTCCACACTAATGCCTACGACGAAGCCATCACCACGCCGACCGAGGAGAGCGTGCGGCGCGCAATGGCGATCCAGATGATCATCAACCGGGAGTGGGGCCTGGCCAAAAATGAAAACCCAAACCAGGGTTCCTTCATAATCGAGGAACTGACAGACCTCGTAGAGGAGGCCGTGCTCAAGGAATTCGAAGCCATCGCTGCACGAGGTGGCGTGCTCGGTGCAATGGAGACCGGCTACCAACGAGGGAAAATTCAAGAAGAATCGCTTTTCTACGAGCACAAAAAGCACGATGGTTCGTATCCGTTGATTGGCGTCAATACCTTTCTCAACCCGAAGGGTTCCGGTGTTGCCGAACACATTGAACTGGCGCGCTCCACGGAAGATGAAAAGCAATCGCAGCTCAAACGTCTGGCTGATTTTCAGGAACGCAATAAAGGACAAGCCGCCACGCAGTTGGAGAACTTGCGCGAAGCCGTAATCTCCAATCAGAATGTATTTGCAGTTCTCATGAACGCAGTCCGCCATTGTTCGCTCGGCCAGATCTCGAACGCACTTTACGAGGTCGGCGGCCAATACCGGCGCAGCATGTAGGCCGAGCAGAGTTAATCAAACAAAAGAGGAAATGCTATGACTATAAAAACCGTTGGAATTATCGGCGCCGGCCTAATGGGCAATGGAATCACTCAGACCTGCGCAGTTGCCGGCCTGAACACCATCATGCTGGATATCAACGAAGCTGCAGTACAAAAGGGCCTGGCGACTATTTCATCCAGCCTCGACCGCCTGATCAAAAAGGAAAAGATGTCTGCCGAACAGAAAGCAGCTGCAATGGCGTGCATCAAGACCACGACACACATGAGCGAGCTAAAGGGTGCCGACATTGTCATTGAAGCGGCAACCGAAAACGAAGGTCTAAAACTGAAAATTCTCAAGGATGCCGAGGTCATTATTGGTGCGGAGACCATCATTGCCAGCAATACCTCGTCAATTTCCATCACCCAGATGGCGGCAGGAACGGGGCGGCCCGACCGATTCATTGGCATGCATTTTTTTAATCCTGTGCCAATGATGGAATTGGTGGAGTTGATCCGCGGTCTGCAGACATCGGATGCGACCCACGGCAAAGTTGAAGCACTGGCGAAGGCGCTCGGCAAGACTCCGATCACGGTGAAGAACAGTCCGGGCTTTGTCGTCAACCGCATTCTTTGCCCGATGATCAATGAAGCCATCTTCGTCCTCGGCGAAGGGCTTGCCAGCGCAGAAGAAATCGATGCCGGCATGAAACTCGGTTGCAACATGCCGATAGGACCGTTGGCACTTGCTGATTTGGTCGGGTTGGACACAATGCTGTCGGTCATGAACGTGTTTTATGAAGGCTTCAATGATCCGAAATATCGTGCGGCGCCGCTGCTGAAGGAAATGGTCGCCGCGGGCTATTACGGCCGAAAGAATGGGCGCGGCTTTTACAGTTACAGCTAATCTCAGCAACGCGCGCTCGATGCCCTCGATGTGACGGTCGCGTTGGCAGACAACATCAATGTCACTCATGCGAGAATGTGTTGACGTTGCTGCTTGCGCAGCCAATCAATTGTAATCGGGGGCAAAATGAATCATCTAAGCGGTTTGGACGCGGCATTCTTGCATTTGGAAACGCCAGAGACGCCTTTGCACGTAGGCGGTCTAAGCATTTTTGAGTTGCCACCCGATTATTCCGGTGACTTCATGGAGGATGTGCGCAAACACATCCAGAGCCGCTTCCACCTCGCTCCAATTTTTCAGCGCAAACTGGTCAACATGCCTTTCGATCTGGCCAATCCGGTCTGGGTAATGGACGATCATCTCGACCTCGATCACCACATTCGGCACGTGATCGTGCCGCCCCCGGCAACTCGGGCG
>CAZAGR010000083.1:0-9077 GCA_964484585.1 uncultured Propionivibrio sp.
TGCCCGAGGAGACCTTCGCGCGCTGCGCGGCCGTCACCCAGGAGAGCGCCGTCCGCGTCCGCGGCACGGTGCGCGAGGACAAGCGCGCGCCGAGCGGGGTCGAGCTGACGCTCACGGATCTCGAGGTGGTCTCGGAAAGCCGGTTCAGCCCTTCAGCCAACGCCTTGAAAAAACCATCCTTGCCGTCAAGTCCGAGGCGGGTATCGAAATCCCCCAGCATCGCCGCCTGCACCACTCCGGCAACCTCCTCCTCGATCATCACTTCAGCGGTGCGATCGAGCCACTCGGCGACCGAACCCAATCGCTCGTTCTGCATGTTAATCACGGGATTGGCGGTGACCACCATGTGCCGGCTGCCGATTTTCAGAGTCGCCGTATACGCACTATTCAGGGTCGCCAGCATGTCGGCCTGATGTTTCGGGTTCTTGTGGAAACTGTCGATATTGACGCCGATCATCTTGTCAGCGTTGAAGTTTGGCAGCACCTTGCGAATTTCCGATTCACCTTCTTTGAGAATGCGAATGACGGAACCATTGGCGTAAATGATCTCGCGCTCGGCATTGGCGATCATGACACCGGTTGAGACGTTGTCCAGAGCGATCTTGATTCGCGCCATCTCGTCGGCAGTGCGCTTCTTTTCTCCTTCAATTTTGAATTCTTCCGTACGATCGAGCCACTCGGCGACAGAACCCAGGCGCTCGTTCCGGTTGTTGATCACCGGGCTGGCCGTCACTTGCATACGCCGCGTGCCAATTGTCAATTGAGCCGTGTAGGACTTCGCCAGACCGGCCAGCATGCCCGCCTGATGACGCGGATCTTTGTGAAAGGAGTCGATATTCTCGCCCATCAATTTGTCGGCATTGAAATTGGGCAACGCGTCGCGCAGTTCGCTTTCTGCGCTCTTCAAAATCTGCTGGACGGAACGATTGGCGTAAATGATGTTACGCCCCGCATCGGCAATCATCACCCCCGTGCTGACATTGTCGAGCGCAATCTTGATGCGCAGGTTTTCGTCCGATTGACGCTTCATCTCGGCGGTCTCAAAGCCCATATAGGTCTGCATGGTCTGCAGCGCCTGATTCAGCTTGCCAAGCTCGTCGTTGCGCGCCGTGTCGATCACGTTGCTGTACTTGCCCTGAACGATATTCCTGAAGGTGCTGATGGCGTCGTCGATAGGTTTGCGAATGCCGCCGATCAACCGAATCGACGCAAAGATGCCGATGCCGGTCAGGGCAAGCAAGGCGACAATCAGGGACACAAACGTGCTGCGATAACGGTCACCCGATTCCAGGACTTCCTGGCTCGCGTGTTCGCTATGGAAGCGATACAGCGCATCGGCTTTCTCGGACACCACCGCATAGGCCGGATTCACTTTTTTCAGCAGAATGTCATTGGCCAGCACAAAGCTACCGGCAAGTTGCGCCTGACGCGAGGGCTTCAAGCCTTCCTCGACATAGATTTTGCGTGCTGCAGCATAGTCGTCAGCCATCTTGCGATGATCGTCGGAACGGATCAACTTGCCGTAGCGCTCCCAGAGTTCGGTGATCTCAGCAGCGTTTTTGCCGATCGCGTCGGTGTGAAGGTTGATCGGATGGTCGTGCAGTTTTGCACTTGGCGAGGCTGGGTCGTGCTGCAAGCCAAGCAGCACCAGCGCCCTGTTGTCAGCCATCAGCTTGCCGATGCGGCCGACGATTTGTATCGGCTCCATACGGAATTCGTGGAGTACAACCACATTCTCGCGTGTCGCCGAAAGCGAGAGCATCGCAAACGCCATCACCGCCAGCACGATGGCGCCCAGGCCACCCAATATCAGACCCATGCGGCCGGTCAGATTCAGCCGGGCGAAGACACTCTCGGCGCCTTTGACCGCCTGACCGTGACGGATACGCAAGTTGCCCTGCTTGCCATCGCGGAACAATCGATAGACGGCATCGTGGGCGGCTATCGCGTCGCGGCTGGCGCGACGCCGTACGGACATGTAGCCGACCAGTTGGCCGTTTTCCATGATCGGTGCGGCGTTCGCCATTACCCAATAGAAGTCGCCATTCTTGCAACGGTTCTTGACCAGGCCGGTCCAGGGCCGTCCGGTGGCCAGATCCCTCCAGAGATCCGCAAAACCTTCTTCCGGCATGTCAGGATGGCGAACAATATTGTGCGGCTGACCAATCAATTCGGCTTCGCTGTACCCCGAGATCGCCAGAAAATCCTGATTAACGTAAGTGATCACTCCCTTGAGATCCGTCTTCGAAACAATCATCGTCGAATCGGTGAGCTGAACTTCGTTTTGCGTTACAGGTAAGTTGCTGCGCATGTCGAATCTCCACGTGACAAGGATGTCGCCATCCACGGATCGCAGACCTGCTTTTAGACTGGATTTGTCAACGACGGCGGGTGTCGGCGGAACGCAAGTCTGCAGGGTGCACAATGCCGATTCGCCCGCAAACCACATTGACCTAGGTCAAACTTGCACATCGGCCTTTGCGGCCGCATCGATTCCGGTGGAAAGTGCTATGGGCGTCCGCTAAAAGTCGCAGTCAGGCGTGCCACCATATTTTCGAGTTTCTTTGTCGCCTGGTCGCCGAACGCGAATGCACTGGTCAACTCTTCGCCGCCATGCCCGACAATGGCCTTGATACGCTTTTCCTGGTCTTCCGACAGACCGAGATAAACATACGCCTCGTCCAGCTCATGCATCATCTCGGACAGCGCAACGGAGGCTTCGGAGCGCGCCTTGCCCAGGTTCGCCAACGATACACCCACTTCACCCGCAGTGGACATGAACAGGGTCATCAGATCACCGGGGATCCGCGCGCCCTGACTTGGCTCGGCTACGCCACCACCACCGGCCGCCGCATCCGCTTGCAGCTTGGCATTGACGGTTTGCGCGGCGAGCGTCAGGTGCCCGCGCAATCGTTCACAGCGTTCGGCATCATCCAGCGGCATATTCGTTGCGGCCACCGAAATGCGTGCGAAATTGAACGCAGCGTGGGTCTTGAACTGCACCAGCGGCCCCATGTCCCTGATCCGTGAGAACACCGCGATTTCCAGTGGCTGATCTTCGCCCTGATGGCCGATGGTGAGCGGGCTGTCGCCCTGACGTATCTGCAGGCCACCATCAAGATGAAAGGCCTTGAGCAGTGCCAACACGGCGGCGGCAAGCTCGCGCGGGGTGCGGCAGGTATTGAGCACTGAAAGGAACTTGACCAGGACGCTCAGCTCGTCAATCTGGGTCAAGGCCTGTGTCGCTTTTTTGAGCGACTCCGCAGCCAACCCGGCCTCATTGATTCGTTCCGCGACGGCCGTGCAGGCGGCACTGACCCGCTGCAACAACTCGGCAGGCTTGTAGGGCTTGACGATGAAATCCCTGCCCCCGACTTCGTAACCGCGCAGCCGCGCCTCCAGATCGTCGTAACCCGAAATGAATATCACGGGAACCTCGCGCGTCGCGTTCTGCTGTTTGATGTGCTGGCACAGTTCATAGCCATCCATGTCAGGCATGGCAACATCGAGCAGAAACAATGCGGGAATTTTTTCTTTGAGGCGCTCGATACAGGCAGCTCCCGACTCGAACGCTTCTACAGAATAATCCTTGGCAAGCATGGCCTGCAGCACACGGCGGGTGGAAAGGTTGTCATCGACAACGAACAAGGTCAACGCTGCTTTCATGGTGGGATACCCAAAATTGGCAAAAAAATTTGACGATCGGATCGCTTATTGCAATACGCGTTCACCGACCCCCTGCAGTGGACCGAGCGGGTTATTGCTCTGCTCAAACTCATGAATAGTTGGCTGCCCGCCGGTCAATTTGTAGACCACCACATCGCCGGCTACGAGCACGACTCCGCTGAAGCGCCAGCCGACGATCTGCGTCCGGCGCTTGAAGTTGAAAATATCGGCCCAGAAATTTCCCACGCGAGTGCGTTTGAGCACCTTGTGATTGACCTCGTAGCCCTTGCAGCGAATAGTCACTTTCAGACATTCGCGCACCCCCGGGTCAAGAGTTGATGGCTCGAAGGGCGACACCGGCATGAAGCGCCGGAGCACGTCGCCATGGCTGAGGATCGTGACATTGGAATCCAGCGCAGGATCGAGCTTCATGCGCCGCAAATCATTGCTCGTGCTCTTGTTCAAAACGATCTGGTCGAACGTCTTTTGCGCATCCTCGTAACTTGACCACGGAGTCTCTGTCACGGCCTCTGAGCGGGGCAGAAGTTCGCTGCAGGCGGTGAGTCCAAAAATCGCTACGACGGCCAATAAATAGGCCATGCCCCCAACGACCCCACGGATAGCACGGGTGCAGCGTAATCTTCCGGTATCCCACATTAAATGCGCCTCCCCTGACTAGAGGCTATAACTATACCGCTATGTCCGGGGCTGGAGCGCCATCGACCGCCCTGAGAGGGCGAATGCATCCGAGAAACACATGCCTTCTTCGGCGCCCTGCTGCTTGACCAGCGGAAATAGCGCCTCGACCATCCGCACCGAGCCACAGGCGTAGAGCTCATGGCCTTTCAGATCCGGAAAATCTTCCAGGATCGCCTCATGCACCAAGCCCGTGCGGCCCGTCCATTGATCATCGGCGGCAGGCTCGGAGAGCACCGGAATGAAATGGAAATTACTGTGTTCCCGCGCCCAGGCGGCAGGCAGTTCGGGCAGGTAGAGATCATCCAACTGGCGAACGCCCCAGTAAAGATAAATCGGACGCTGCACACCGCGATAAAAGGCATCCTCGACCATGCTCTTGACGGGCGCGAAACCGGTTGCGCCGGCGACAAAGACGATCGGACGCGTCGATTCCGTGAGAACGAAATCACCGAGCGGACCCTCGAAGCGAATCTCGTCGCCGATCTTCATGCTCTCAAACACCGCGCCGGTAAAACGCCCGCCTTCGATCCGACGAATTTGCAGCTCGATGCCCTCCGCCACGTGGGGCGGGTTGGAGAACGAGAAGGCACGCCGCGCACCATCATCAAGAATGATATTGATGTACTGACCGGCCTTGAACTGCAATGACTGCCCATCGATCAATTCAAGCACGACCCGCATCACGTCATGATTGAGGCGCTCCATCACGATCACGCGCGAGCGGTACTGAGCAATCCTCACAGCACCGGCGATCGCTTCGTATTCGATCTCGACATCCCCAAGAGCCACGGCACAGCAAAGCAGCATTTTGCCCTCCTTGAGTTCGGCCGCCGACAAGGCCGCCGGCTGATAGACACCGGGGTCCACGTTGCCGTGCACCACCGTGCATTTGCACAGGCCGCAGCCACCATTGCGGCACTCATAGGGCAGGCTGACGCCCTGCCGCAAGCCGGCATCGAGCAGCGTTTCATCAAAGCGGGCGACGATGGCGTGGTCTCCCGGCTGAAATCTCACGGCATGCTCGGCCTCGCCCGCGCCGCTTCTTCGCGGCGGCAGCCACGGCGCGAGGAACAACAAACCCGTGGCGCCCAACACCAGCGCCCATAAAAGACGTGGATCGATGACGTAGACCAGCGGCAGCACCGACAACTGAATCCAGTCGAAGTCCATCGTCCCGGGAACCACGGCAAGGTTCGCCTCGCCACCCTGACTAAGCACCGGGCGAACCAAGGCGAGCAGCACAAAGGTGAGCGTGACACCAATCGCAATCGGGCGCGGCGGATTGATGCGCGCACGCGGTACACGTTGCACGTGTACCCACAGCAGCAAGCCCACGGTCAGCGGAATTCCGATATGCATGAATGCCAGCAGCGTGAACAAACGGTCGCTGACGCTTTCGGCCGTGATGAAATTACGGATCAGCGTACCGTTGAATACCGGCAGCACATCGAGCCACTCGGCGGTGGCGATAACCACAAACTGCGCCAATTGATCCCACACCAGCATGAAGCCGTTGATGCCGGCTGCGTAAACCATCCACAGCAATACGCCGCCGCTCACCCAGGAAAACCAGCGAAAACCGCGGTAGCGGTCGTACGCAAAGTGGCGCAAGAGATGCAACAACATGGTCAGGATCATGCCGTCGGTGGCATAGCGGTGCACGCTGCGCAAAACACCGCCGGCCCACCACTGCCCGTGGGTGAGGCGCTCAACCGATTCGTAGGCGACATGAACGCCGGTTTCCGAAAAGATATACAGATACAAGCCGCTGCCCATCAGCAACCAGAACTGCCAGAAGCTGATGGTGCCCAGATGGTAGAAGGGATTCAACGTGTCGCCAAAAACGCGATTGAAGAAGCCCTCCGCTGCCATAAAAAACCAGCGCAGAATTTTCTGCAGACCTTGCAACATAAGTGTGGATGATTCCAGTGATCAGGCGGAGATCGTTGCTCCGTTGTTCTGGATTCTAGGCGGAGGCAACGCCGCCTGACTTGATGCCGGTCAATTGCCCGGGAGCTCAAAGCCGCGATACTCGGAGCGTTTACGACCCGCAGCATCCCTCCGGTGAAGTGCCAATGAAAACGTATCTCTCCACGTGTCAGGCGATAGCTTAATGACCGCACTTCGACTGGACCAGCCACAGCCACGCGCAACTTCTCCGCACGGGATCGCCTTGCTCGAGTTGGGATTCCGCCCGTTCTACCTGCTTGCCGCCCTGTTTGGGGCAGTCGCCGTGCCACTTTGGGTACTCGTGCTCGACGGCATCATCAGCGTTCCGCTTCCGGGCATCTGGTGGCATGCGCACGAAATGATTTTCGGCTTTGCGGCCGCCGTAATCATCGGCTTTCTATTCACCGCCGGTCGCAATTGGACCGGCTTGCCCACGCCACGCGGGCCGGCCCTCGCGGCACTCGCTCTGCTGTGGATTTGCGGCCGTCTGGCCTTCGGGCTGCATGCCGGCATTGTGTCGGCATTGGTCGACATCAGTTTTCTGCCGGCCGCAGCAGTGGCACTTGCCTTGGTCTTATGGCGAGCCAAGAGCCGGCGCAATTATTTCATCGTGGCCCTGCTCGGCGTTCTGGCCCTGTGCAATCTCGGCTTTCATCTGGCCCGACTGGGATGGCTCGGCATCGATCCGCTGGCGCCATTGCACCTGGCATTGGGCCTGATCATCGTTCTGGAATCGGCCATCGCCGGGCGTGTCATTCCGGCCTTCACCATGAGCGCGTTGGGGCGAGTTCCCGGTGGTCACGCACTGCATCAGGACGAACGATTGAACAAGGCAGCTATTGCACTGACCGCCCTCGCACTGCTGTGCTGGGCCGCCGGCGCGACAGCTTGGCTGGCGGTGCCTTTGGCCGCCATCGCGGCCCTGCTGCAGTTCGTGCGCTGGATCGGCTGGCGACCGCTCGCCACACGCGCCACGCCGATCCTGTGGATACTGCATCTTTCCTATCTGTGGATCCCGCTCGGATTGGCGCTGTTGGCGGCCGCCCAGGCACACCTGCTACCGCATGGTGCCGGCATACACGCGCTCGGCATCGGCGCCACCGGCGGCCTGATCATCGGCATGATCACCCGCACCGCACTCGGCCACACCGGACGAATGCTCGTCGCCGGTCGGGTGGAGACCAGCGCCTATGTACTCGTGCATCTCGCCGCGGCCGCGCGGGTATTGTCGCTGCTGGCGATTCCTGCCGCCGCGCTGGTCGGCGTCCATATCGCCGCCTTGGCCTGGTCACTGGCCTTCGCGCTGTATCTGTTGCGCTATGCGCCTTTTCTCATCCGCGCCCGCGCCGACGGCCAGCCCGGTTGAAAAGAGTTCCCGAAGGGACGCACCGCGCTGGCGGTGGCGGGACGGCAGTGAATCTGCATTGACGAATCGTGGCACATCACCCTTGAAACCAAAGCATCGCCACGGACGCTTTGCGCGCTTGAAATTCTGCTGCGCAGCAAGCGACGGCGAGCACGGGGGAAACAAGGCTTTACTTGATTAGCAACGATCGTCGGCTTGTTATTCCCGTCGTCCCGGCGCAGGCCGGGATCCAGCAGCCAACCCCTGGATTCCGGCCTCGCCCGCCGCAGCGCTCTGCGTGCCTGGGACTCCCCTTCGGGGCAGGCAAAGCGGAATCTCGGGTGTGTCGATCCCTCGCGAAGCGAGCATCCGATCGTGCAAAGCTCGAGACCGCCGGAATGACGATCACGCGACTTTCCTGCATTTCTCCGTGTCCCCCGTGGTCAATCGCCTTTCCAAAATCACCGCAATGAAAACTCGACACGGCCGCCGAGCTTTTTACCATCGGCTTCGGCTTCGATTTTCGGCGTCAGAATGAACACCCGTTCATCCGCCACACCGCCCGGCCCCACCAGCCGTTCGCGTGCCGCGCGTGCGCGCCGCTCTGCCAGGCGCGTCATCTCATCTTCTCCCGCTGCAATATTGGCCAGCATGAGCTGTTCCATTTCGGCGACCGGCAGGTTCTTGTTCAGACCGATCAGATTTTTCGGCTTCACAAATTTTTCTTCCTTGTAGGCGGCTTCCAGATATTTCGGGTATTCCTCCGCCGTGATCTGGACCTCACGCAGCGATCCTCCCGCCTCGCCCCGCTGAACGTCGGCCGCCAGTTTTTGCGCTTTGACGCGACGATCCAGCGTGGCACGCTTGAGCCCTTCGCGATCATTGACGGGGTCGGCACGGCCGGTGATCTCCAATGTCAGTCCGGGTCGATCGGCGAGAGCCGCGCCAAGCGCCTGCAGTCGCTTCTCGGCTTCAGCATCCAATGTTGCGCGCCCTGGCGCAAACTCAATCAATGAGAGTTCCTCACCACCGCTGAACAAGGATCCCAGCAACGCAAACGGGGACGTCACCGCTTTAACCAGCAGGTTGCCCAAAACTTCAAACACCAAGCCGGCGACGCTGAACTCCGGGTCATTCAGCGATCCACTGACCGGAAGATTGAGATCAATTTCGCCACGCGAATTTTTCAGCAGGGCGACCGCCAAAGTCACGGGAATCGACAGCACGCTGGGGCTGTCGATCTTTTTGCCGAAGGTCAGCTGATCAATGAAAATGGAGTTCTCCGCCGTGAGCTGCCCCTTGTCGACACGGTACTTCACGTCGACTGACAGCTTGCCCTTATCGATCGCATAGCCCACGTACTTGCCCGAATAGGGGCTGAAGTTCGGCAGGTCGATGCCCTTGGCCTTGGCAGCAA
>CAZAGR010000084.1:0-9041 GCA_964484585.1 uncultured Propionivibrio sp.
AGCAGATGCCCTTCAAGATGGTGCACCGGCAACGCGGGAATAGCCAAGGCAAATGCAAACGACTCGGCAAAGCTGGCCCCGGCAAGCAGCGCCCCGGCCAGGCCAGGCCCCGCGGTGTAAGCGACTGCATCAATATTCTGGCGCGTGCAGTTTGCTTCGGCCAACACACATTCCAGCAGTGGGATCAGCCGTCGAATGTGATCGCGCGAAGCCAGTTCAGGGACAACTCCGCCATACTCCTCATGCATTGCCACCTGCGTATGGACGGCATGAGCGAGCAGGCCTCGTTCGGTGTCGTATAAAGCGACGCCGGTTTCATCACAGGAGGATTCGATACCAAGAACTAACACGGCGCCGGTAGACCGCCCTTCCTTCAGCGCGGCATTCCGGGCATTCCTCCGCCCAACATGCCTTGCATTCCACGCATCATCTTGGCCATGCCGCCTTTGGAAAACTGCTTCATCATTTTCTGCGTTTGTTCAAACTGGCTGAGCAGACGATTGACTTCCTGCACCTGAACGCCGGCACCGGTGGCGATACGCCGTTTGCGGCTGGCTTTGATGATTTCGGGTTTGCGGCGCTCGCCCGGAGTCATTGAATTGATGATGCCTTCGATGCGGCGAATGGATTTATCCTCCAGACCACCTCCGGCTTGTTGTGCCATCGCACCGAACTGAGCCGGAAGTTTGTCGATCAAGCCGGCAATGCCGCCCATGTTCTTCATCTGCCCGATCTGCTCCTTGAAGTCATTCAGATCAAAGCCCTTGCCGGCCTTCATTTTCTTGACGAAGTCCTGCGCTTTTTCCTGGTCGACGCCGCGCTGGGCGTCCTCCACCAGACCAAGAATGTCGCCCATGCCAAGAATGCGCGAGGCCATGCGTTCCGGATGAAACTCCTCCAGTCCGGTCAATTTTTCACCAACACCGGTGAATTTGATCGGCTTGCCGGTCACGTGTCGCACCGACAGAGCCGCACCGCCGCGGGAGTCACCATCGAGCTTGGTAAGGATCACGCCGGTCAGCGGCAAGGCCTCGCTGAACGCCTTGGCGGTGTTTACCGCATCCTGACCAAGCATCGCGTCGACCACGAACAGGGTTTCGATCGGGTTAAGCTGAGCGTGCAATTCGCGGATCTCGGCCATCATGGCTTCGTCCACTGCCAGCCGACCGGCTGTATCAACAAAAAGCACGTCGTAATAATGACGCTTGGCCCAATCGACTGCAGCGGCGGCGATGGCGGCCGGCTTCTGTTCGCCGCTCGACGGGAAGAAGTCGATGCCAGCCTGAGCTGCGACTGCTTTTAATTGCTCGATAGCGGCCGGACGATACACGTCACAACTCACCACCAAGACCTTTTTCTTCTGGCGCTCTTTGAGCCATTTGCCGAGTTTCGCCGTGCTGGTGGTTTTGCCCGCCCCTTGCAGGCCGGCCATCAGAATGATTGCCGGCGGCTGGGTAGCGAAACTCAGCGCGCTGGCTTGGCCGCCCATCAGCTCGGTCAGTTCTCGATGAACCACACCCACCAGCGCCTGCCCCGGTGTCAGCGAACCAACAACCTCCTGCCCCAGCGCCTTCTCCTTGACACTGGCGATGAAATCCTTGACCACCGGCAAAGCCACGTCGGCCTCAAGCAGCGCCATGCGCACTTCGCGTAGCATATCGGCGATATTGTCATCGGTCAGTCTGGCTTGGCCGCGCAGGTTCTTGACGACTTTGGCAAGTCGCGAGGTAAGATTGTCGAGCATGATGGCGGTCTTCTGGGTCGTGGATGTTTCGGGATTCGCGGCGGGCGGTTCGGCGTAACGCCCGGCGGAATAGCGATCGGTGCGGCGATACTGGTGGTGTAAACTCACCGGATGCCGTCGATTCTAATGCATGCTGTGGCAGCCGCCCTTTACGCCGGGTTGGCGCTCTATTTCTGGCGTTCGCGCTGGCGCGGGCCGGCGTTGGAATACCCGACCAAGGGCTTGCACGCCAGCGAACGCACGCTACTTCTGCTCGCGCTCCTGGCACACGCGGCAAGTTTGCGCAGCGAGATTTTTGACGCAGGAAGCATGCGCTTCAGCTTTGCAATCGCCGCATCAGTGATGCTCTGGCTGACAATAGCGCTGTATTGGCTGGAAGGTTTTTACGCCCGCGTCGAAGGATTGCAAATGCTGGGCCTACCTCTCGCCGCCGGCGCGGTCCTGCTGCCGCTGGGCTTTCCGGATGCGCATCAATTACCCAACGCGGGATCGCCAGCGTTCCGTCTGCATTTTCTGGTGGCGATGCTGGCCTACAGCTTGTTTACGGTGGCCGCCTTTCATGCCTTGCTGATGGCTGTCGCCGAACGCGCACTGCGTCGTGGCCGAATTCCGGCGCTTTTGGCTGGCTTGCCCGCACTGCTGACCATGGAAACCTTATTGTTCAGGTTGATTCATGTGGCGTTCGTGCTGCTAACACTGACCTTGATTTCAGGTGCACTCTTCTCTGAATCGCTGTTCGGCAAGGCCTTCATGTTCAATCACAAGACGGTGTTTGCCGTTTTATCCTGGACGATTTTTGCCGCCCTCATCGTCGGGCGCCATCTGCGTGGCTGGCGCGGACGTATCGCCTTGCGCTGGACACTATCGGGATTCGGCGCACTTCTCTTGGCGTATCTGGGTAGCCGGTTTGTGCTTGAGGTCATTCTCGGGCGCGGGTAGAGCCAGACCTTTAATGGACGAAATTTCACTTTCCACCCAATTCGCTGTTCTGGCAGCGTTGCTGCTTTGTTCCGCATTCTTCTCCATGGCAGAAACCGCCATGATGGCCTCGAATCGAATCCGGCTGCGTCATCAGGCCCAAGCCGGCGTTCGCGGAGCACGACTGGCGGTAGCGCTGCTGGCAAAAACGGACCAGCTGCTGGGCGTAATCCTGCTCGGCAACACATTGATCAACTCCACAGCAGCGATGTTGACAGGCAACATCGCGCTGAAGGTTTTCGGCCAGGAAGAGTGGGCTCTCGAGGCCGGCGCGGTATTCGTGACGCTGTGTCTATTGGTGTTTTCCGAGATATCGCCCAAGGTTATCGGTGCGACGCACCCGGACTGGCTGGTGCCGCGCATCAGTTATTTGCTGACGCCGCTATTGCGTATCGCGTATCCCGTGGTCTGGTTTGTCAACCTGTTCGTCAGCGCGCTGTTACGGATTCTGCATTTAAAACCTGCGCCTGGCCACGAGATTGCCGGATTGTCATCCGACGAGCTGCGCTCCGTGGTGCTCGAATCGGGTCACCTGATGCCGCATCAGCACAGAGATATTCTGTTCAATCTTTTTGAGTTACAGCACGTCACCGTGGCCGACATCATGTCGCCGCGCGGGGATATCGAAGCGATCAACATCGCAGCGCCAATCGACGAGTTGCTCGAACAACTGGCGACCAGCTACCACTCGCGTGTGATCGTCTACGATGGCGAGCCGGGAAACGTCATCGGTATTCTTAAGCATCGTCGCCTGGTTCAGGATGCATTCGCCGGCAAGATCGATCACGCCTCGCTGCGTGAGCAATTAGCCGAGCCCTATTACGTTCCGGCGGCAACACCGATTTATTCCCAAATGCAGTTTTTCCGCGAAAACCGCCAGCGCCTTGGCCTGGTGGTAGATGAATATGGCGAGATCGAGGGCTTGATCACTCTGGAAGATATCGTCGAAGAAATCATCGGAAAATTTACAACCAGCGTGCCGGGAAGCACGAAAGGCATGAGTTGGGACGAGAAAGGTACCGCAATGGTTGACGGCATGGTCAGCCTGCGCGACCTGAACCGCATGCTCACCTTGGACCTGCCGCTTGATGGCCCCCGCACCTTGAACGGGCTGGTGACAGAGCACTTGCGCGACATTCCGGAAGTCGGTGTCAGCGTCCGCATTCACGGTGTGGCGATGGATATCGTGCAAACACAGGACAGAAAAGTGAAGATGGTCAGGCTTCATAGATCGCCCAGTCAGTGATAAGCTCTACATAATGTGGGCATAGAATATGCCGGAATCAAGCGGGGGAACCCATGGCAACAGCAGCAAAAGAGGTTAAGAAAGAAGACAATTTTGCCTGGGAAGGCAAAAAGAAGGACGGTAAAACCGCCCGCGGCATGATCAAGGCCGGCTCCGAGTCGCTGGCGCGCGCAGCGTTGCGCCGTCAGGGCGTCAATGTAACAAAGCTAAAAAAACAGAAAGCCGGTAGCGGTGGCTCGATTACCGAAAAGGACATCACCCTTTTTACGCGCCAACTGGCCACGATGACGAAATCAGGCGTTCCCCTGCTACAAGCGTTTGACATTGTTGGCAAGGGTGCGCGAAACCCGGCGATTGGCAAACTTCTTTTCGACATAAAGGCCGACGTAGAAACCGGTTCCAATCTGGGCAATGCTTTCCGGAAGTACCCACTTTATTTTGACGATCTGTTCTGCAACCTGGTCGCCGCGGGCGAGCAGGCCGGCATCCTGGATTCCCTGCTTGAGCGATTGGCCATCTACAAGGAAAAAACGCTGGCCATCAAATCCAAGATCAAGGGTGCCTTGTTTTATCCGATCTCGATTCTGGTGGTGGCCTTCATCATCACTGCGGTGATCATGATTTTCGTGGTTCCAGCGTTCAAGGGCGTCTTTGCCAGCTTCGGCGGCGAATTGCCGGCGCCGACCCAAGTGGTTATCATGATATCTGACGGGTTTGTAGCCAACTGGTACTACATTTTCGGCGGCATATATGCCGTATTGTATGTACTGAAAACAAGCTTTCAACGCTCCAAAGCCTTTCAGATCTTCGTCGATATCTATTCACTCAAAATTCCGGTCTTCGGCGATTTGCTCACCAAATCAGCAATCGCCCGTTGGACAAGAACACTTTCGACAATGTTCGCGGCCGGCGTGCCACTGATGGAAGCACTTGAGTCCGTGGGCGGCGCTTCCGGTAACTATGTTTACCTGATGGCGACCAAACAAATACAGAGAGAGGTCAGCTCCGGCTCCAACTTGACCCTGGCAATGGAAAATGCGCAGATTTTCCCAACGATGGTCGTGCAAATGGTCATGATCGGCGAAGAATCCGGGCAACTCGACGGTATGTTGGGCAAGGTCGCCGATTTTTTTGAAGCCGAAGTCGATGACGCAGTCGACGCCTTGGCGAGCCTGATGGAACCGATGATTATGGTGATTCTCGGCGGCCTGATTGGCGGCTTGGTGGTTGCACTCTATCTGCCGATTTTCAAACTTGGTTCCGTCGTCGGTTAATCGCAGTCGATGATTAACCATCTGTTGGATCCGGCGATTTTTGCTGTCGCCGCGGGGGTATTCGGACTCATGGTTGGCAGCTTTCTCAACGTGGTCATCCACCGCTTGCCAATCATGATGGAGCGCGACTGGGCAGCTCAGTGCGCTGATCTACGGGAAGAGGAACCTCCGGTTTTCGAGCCGCTCAGCCTGTCCAAGCCGCGATCACGTTGCCCGAAATGTGCTCACCCTATTTCGGCGCTGGAAAACATTCCCTTATTCAGTTGGTTGGTGCTGCGAGGACGGTGCAAGTCGTGTGCGGCAACCATATCCCCACGGTACCCGCTGATTGAACTGGCTACCGGGTGTCTTTTTGCCTTCGCCGCCTATCGGTTGGGATTTGGTGTTGCGGCGTTAGGCGCTCTCGGGTTCATCGCAGCGCTTATTGCCCTGACCGGTATCGACCTGGATACCCAGTTGCTGCCCGATGACATTACCCTGCCTCTGCTTTGGGCAGGTCTGCTGTTCAATTCAGTCGGAACATATACGGACCTGAAAAGTGCGGTGATTGGCGCCGTGGCTGGCTACATGGCGCTATGGTCGGTGTACTGGGGCTTCAAGATTTTTACCGGCAAGGAAGGCATGGGTTACGGCGATTTCAAGTTACTCGCAGCCCTCGGCGCCTGGCTGGGCTGGCAAATGCTGCCACTGGCGATTCTCCTGTCTTCGTGCGTCGGGGCGGTCATTGGCCTCGGGTTGATGGCCTTTGCCCGGCATGGCCGCAATGTTCCGATACCTTTCGGACCTTACCTGGCCATCGCCGGCATCATTGCCCTGTTCTGGGGCAAACCATTGACCCACGCCTACCTCGGGACCAGTCTTTAAGTCTTTTAAAATCAGCGTGGTGGCTTAGCTATTCAGCACAGCTCCGCTATAATCTCGCGTTTACCTGATTTTGGAGATTTCCATGCCGATCTATGCTTATCGCTGCACCGGCTGCGGCTTTGAGAAAGACGTCATGCAGAAAGTCAGCGAAGCAAAACTGACCGTCTGCCCCGCGTGCAAAGCCGAGAGCTTCACCAAACAGCTGACAGCCCCTGGCTTTCATCTAAAAGGAACCGGCTGGTACGCCACCGACTTTAAAGGCGGAAGCAAACCGGTTGCGGCCACCAACGCGGAAAAAAGCGCAGAAAAAAGTGCGGAAACCGGCGGTGACGGCAAGACGGATACCAAATCAGAAGCCAAGCTTGATTCGGCGGCCACCGACAGCAAGAGCACGCCAGCCCCGGCGCCTGCCGCTCCAGCTGCGCCGGCGAGCACCGTCAGCGCCACGCCATCGAGTAGCTGATGCCATTCAGAAAATACTTCATCACCGGGCTGCTGATCTGGGTGCCGCTGGTGATTACGGTCTGGGTGATCTCGGCGGTCGTACGCACCATGGACCAGTCGTTGTTGCTGTTGCCGCAGGCGCTCCAATCGGAAAACCTGCTGGGCTTCTACCTGCCCGGACTGGGCGCCGTGCTGACCTTGCTGACAGTCTTGCTCACCGGCATCGTGACCACCAACATCATTGGCCAGCGAATTGTCCGTTTTTGGGAAAGCGCGCTGGCTCGGATACCGGTCGTCAAGTCGATTTACTACAGCGTCAAGCAGGTCAGCGACACCATGTTTTCCGGCAGCGGCGAAGCGTTCCGCAAGGTGTTGCTGGTGCGCTATCCGCACGCTGAAGCCTGGTCGGTCGCCTTTCAATCCGGCGCGCCGGCGCATCACGTGGCACAGCAGCTAGATGACGAACACATCAGTGTATTCATTCCGACGGCGCCGAGTCCCGTTAATGGCTTCTTTTTCTTCGTCAAGAAGAGCGAAACCATCGAACTGGACATCAGCGTCGATGATGCTCTGAAATACATTGTCTCGATGGGTGTCGTGGTGCCCGTGCACCGTCACCCACCCCGTCAAAACTAACACTCGCCGCACTGCGGCTCCTCCACCGCCCTACCGTCTGGAAATTTCTATGCGTACCCATTATTGCGGCCAGGTTAACGCCAGCCACGTTGATCAGATCGTTACCCTCTGCGGCTGGAGCCATCGCCGGCGCGACCATGGCGGTGTGATCTTTATCGATCTGCGCGATCGGGAGGGTCTTGCCCAAGTGGTCTGCGATCCCGACCGTCCGGAGATGTTCAAGATTGCCGAAGATGTGCGCAATGAGTTCGTGCTGAAAATCACCGGCAAGGTTCGCCGTCGCCCAGCGGGCACTGTGAATTCCAACCTCGCGTCGGGCGAAATCGAAGTGCTGTGTCACGAGCTTGAAGTCCTTAATATTGCAGTGACGCCTCCGTTCCAATTGGATGAGGAGAATCTTTCCGAGAACGTGCGCTTGACCCATCGGGTCATTGATTTACGTCGTCCGCAAATGCAAAAAAATCTGATGCTGCGTTACAAAGTGGCGATGGCTTTCAGGCGATTCCTCGATGAAAAAGGCTTCATCGACATTGAAACGCCCATGCTGACAAAGTCGACACCCGAAGGTGCACGCGATTACCTCGTGCCATCGCGCGTGCATCCGGGACAGTTCTTCGCCTTGCCGCAATCGCCGCAGCTGTTCAAACAGTTGTTAATGGTGGCGGGTTACGACCGCTACTACCAGATCACCAAATGTTTCCGCGATGAAGATTTGCGCGCCGACCGGCAACCTGAATTTACCCAGGTCGATATAGAAACGTCCTTCCTCGATGAAACGCAGATCACAGCGTTGATGGAAGAACTGATCCGAACCGTTTTCAATCAAACCCTGAATGTAGATCTGCCCAACCCATTTCCACGCATCACTTACAGCGATGCCATGCAGCGCTTCGGTTCCGACAAACCGGATTTACGCGTGACACTCGAACTGACCGACGTGACAGATGTCATGGCCGATGTCGCGTTCAAAGTATTCAGCGGGCCGGCTACTTCTGGCGGCCGTGTCGCGGCAATGCGTGTCCCTGGCGGCGGTGGCGAAAAAGCACTGACCCGCGGTGAAATCGACGCTTACGCCGAGTTCGTCAAGATCTACGGCGCCAAAGGGCTGGCTTATATCAAGGTCAACGACGCGAGCAAGTTCAACGAAGAAGGCCTGCAGTCACCGATCGTCAAGAACCTCCACGCCAAGGCATTGCAAGCGGTCATCGAACGTACCGGCGCACAGTCTGGCGACCTGATTTTCTTTGGTGCCGACAAGACCAAAATCGTCAATGACGCCATGGGCGCACTTCGCTGCAAGCTCGGACACGACAAGGGATATCTCGATGGTTCCGCTTGGCAGCCGCTTTGGGTGATCGATTTCCCCATGTTCGAATACGACGAAGAGCACAAACGCTGGTCGTCCTGTCATCACCCCTTCACCAGTCCCAAGGACGGCCACGAAGGCTTGATGGCGACCGATCCGGGCGCGTGTCTGGCCAAAGCCTATGATCTGGCGCTCAATGGTTGGGAGATGGGCGGCGGCTCTGTCCGTATCCATCGCGCCGAGGTTCAAGCCAAAGTGTTTCAGGCGCTGGGCATCGGCCCGGAAGAGCAGCAACTCAAATTCGGCTTCCTGCTCGATGCACTGAAATACGGTGCCCCCCCGCACGGCGGTCTGGCCTTTGGTCTCGATCGCATCGTCACCATGATGACCGGTGCCGAATCGATCCGCGACGTCATCGCATTTCCAAAAACCCAGCGTGCGCAGTGCCTGCTGACCGATGCTCCGTCAGATGTCGATGAAAAACAGCTGAGGGAACTGCACATCCGTTTGCGGCAAAAAGTCGAAACTCAGGTCGAAGTCGGCAAAAGC
>CAZAGR010000085.1:0-9039 GCA_964484585.1 uncultured Propionivibrio sp.
CCGGCGACGGGCCACCCGCAACTGCGCACGAAAGACGACCCGCAGGGCACCACCGTACTGGGTACATTCAACAACTGCGGCAACGGATTCACACCCTGGGGCACCTATCTCACGTGCGAAGAAAATTTCAATGCCAACTTCGGTTGTCCGGATCCGGCGATCGAACCGACTCCCCTGATGAAGCGCTATGGCATCGGCCTGCGCAAAAGCCCGTTTTTCTGGGAAGCGCACGACCCGCGTTTTGACTGGGGTAAACAACCGAACGAAAGCAACCGGCACGGCTGGATCGTTGAAATTGATCCCTTCGATCCGACATCCACGCCGGTAAAGCGCACCGCTCTTGGCCGTTTCAAGCATGAAACGGCGATGCATTCGATCGCCGCCGACGGCCGCATCGTCATTTACATGGGCGATGATGAACAGAACGAATACATTTACAAATTTATCTCGGCGGGACGCTTCGATGCAGCCAAAAAAGGCGCCAACAGCCGCTTACTTGACGAAGGCGACTTGTTTGTTGCCCGATTCCTCGATGGCAACGTCAAAGGCGATTCGCGCGGCGTCGGCGAATGGCTGCTGCTCGACAAACTGCGCAATCCGCGACTTGCCACTCATGCCGATTTTCCGGACCAAGCCACTGTCCTGATCAATGCCCGGCAAGCCGCCAGCGTGCTGGGAGCGACACCGATGGACCGCCCGGAATGGCTGGCCGTCAATCCGCTTACCCAGGCGGTGTACGCCACGTTAACAAATAACAGCAACCGCACCGTCGCCGACGATGCCAATCCGCGCGCACCGAATATCTACGGACACATCATTCGCTGGACTGAATCCGAAAACGACCCGGCCGCATTGAGCTTTGCCTGGGATCACTTTGTCATCGCCGGCAACCCGACCTCGCAGCCACTGGTATCCGCCGGCTCAAGCAAAATCACCGCGGCCAACCATTTCAACAGCCCCGACGGCCTGCATTTTGACGCCGCCGGCCGGATTTGGATTTGCACGGACGGCAGCTACAGCAACCAGGGAGCCTATGTGGGGCAAGGCAACAATCAACTTTTGCTTGGCGATCCTGTGAGTGGTGAGATTCGACGTTTTATGGTCGGACCCTCCGGTTGCGAATTGACGGGCGCCCATTTGACGTCCGACCTGCGCACTTTGTTCGTCAACGTCCAACACCCAGGCGATCCCGGCGATCACCCGCGCGCACCACAAATGTCCAGCGGGCAGTCGCGCGGCGTTTTCATGGCGAAAAATCCGCTCGCCTTCAGTCAATGGCCGGATGCCAAAGGCGGCCGACCGCGTTCTGCAACCGTCATTGTGGAAAAAATTGATGGCGGCGTCATCGGCAGCTGATTCGAAGCCGGCAACATGCACTGCCGGTACCGGGACGTGGAATACCTCCCGCCTAACTGGCGGCAGGATGATGCCGGCTATTTTGCCGCCATCAGTTTGTGATATTTCATCATCAGCCCATCGTGGGTTTCAACGTTATCGACATCATTCGGAATGCAATCAACCGGGCAAACATCTCGACACTGTGGCGTGTCAAAGTGGCCAACGCATTCGGTACATTTGTCAGGATCGATGACGTAAATTTCGTCGCCCTGCGAGATCGCGTTGTTCGGGCACTCCGGCTCGCAGACATCACAATTGATACACTCATCGGTAATGATCAAAGACATGAGGCTTCCCGGGTCTAACTGACTTTGGCCTGCAGGCGCTCATAGACGAGCGGCTGCACGAATTTGGAAACGTCGCCGCCAAACAATGCAATTTCGCGCACCATCGTGGCGGAGACAAACATGTATTGCTCTCCCGGGGTCAGAAAGATGGTCTCGACCTCGGGATAAAGGTTGCGGTTCATGCCGGCCATTTGAAACTCGTATTCGAAGTCAGACACGGCGCGCAGGCCGCGCACGATGACCTTGGCACCCTGCTGGTGAACAAAGTCCATCAACAGGCAATCAAAGCCGTGTACCTCGACGTTGGCGTAAGGTGCCAACACCTGACGCGCAATGTCCACCCGCTCTTCCAACGAAAACAAGGGTCGCTTGCCGCGACTTTCGGCGATGCCAACGACGACACGACCGAATAATCGTGAAGCTCGTCGCACCAGATCCTCGTGGCCACGCGTCAGGGGATCGAACGTTCCGGGGTAAACCGCTATGCCATCGCTCATGCCTGCTCCAGCAAATGAAAGAAAACCTGCCCCGCACGGCCCTGGCGAACAACCTGCCAGTCGCCAAGCTGCTCAAGCGGCAGTTCCGACTCAACATACAACCGGGCGGTAGGCCTAGCAAGCAAAGACAAGCGCGGCGCTATACGATCGAGCCAGCCTTGACGATACGGCGGATCAAGAAAGACGAGATCAAACGGCGCGTCTGGAGCAAATTTTAGCGCATCGATGCACAGCGTATCGATGCGCTCACAGGCGAATGTCGCCACTTGCTTCTGCAAAGACCGAAATGCCTTGCGATCATGCTCGACCAACACCACCGGAGCACCGCCGCGCGACGCGGCCTCCAAGCCAAGAATTCCGCTGCCGGCAAAAAGATCCAGACACGCAAGCCCCTGTAGATCATGGCCAAGCCAGTTGAACAGGGTTTCGCGCACCCGATCTGGCGTCGGCCGCAATTCCGGCAAGCCCCTGATCACAGGCACCTCGATCAGCCGGCTGCGCCATTCCCCTCCGGTAATGCGAATTCTGCTCATGGCCGCGCACCAAGATGTCGAGCTGCAATCATCCTAAGCTGGACGAGCAGGAAAGGTATTCACCACGGGGAACACGTGGAGCACGTGGAGCACGGCGAAAACCATAATCAATGGCCAAGCTTTTGTTTTGCGCCGTGTCGTCGTTGCTTGCCGCGAAGCGAAATCCCAAGCACGCAAAGCGGCCGTGGTTAAGGATTTTGACCATGAAATGTAAGGATCTGACACAAACGTGACTAATCAGCGGCGACGATGACGGTGACCAAATGGTCCAGCGGCACGTGCCGGGCGAAGGCCTGTTTGATTTGCCGGGCGGTAACCGCGTTCACCCGCGCGGAAAAATCATCGAGGTAGGTCAGCGGCCGTTCGTAAAACCCGATCACGGAGAGATGACCAAGCAACTTCAGGTTGCTGTCCAGTCGCAGCGCAAAGCCATCGATCAGGTGTTTCTTGGCCGCCGCGAGCTCCCTGGTTGTGGGACCACCGCTGATGAATTTGCCGACGACATCATTCACCACTGCCAATGCTTCGTCGGCCTGATCGCGCCGGGTCTGGAGATTAATTTCAAACGGGCCCTCGAGCCGGTGCGCTGAGAAGCCCGACGACACATCGTAAGCGAGGCCGCGTCGCTCACGCACTTCATTTACCAACCGTGAAATGAAGCCACCGCCACCCAGCGTGTAGTTGCCGACCAGCAAGGGAAAGTAATCCGGGTCGCCACGGCGGAGTGCCGGCACACCAATGTAAATGTGGCTCTGAGTCGCTGGATGTGGAATTTTTTCGATAGTCCGCGCGGGCAGGGTAACTGCCGGCAGAAGCAGTGCATTGCTACTGTCGCCCGCAGGCAGCGCATCCGTCAGGCGTTGCGCGATGGACATTGCCTTCTGTCGTGATACATCGCCGACGATGGATACCGAGGCATTGCGCGCCGCATAGCCGGCGCGATGAAATGCCACCAGGTCATCACGCCCCACATTCGCCACACTTTCCGTCGTCAGACTGACGCCATACGGATGGCCGGGATACATCAACGCGGTAAATCTCTTTGCGGCAATGGATTCAGGTTGCGTTTCCGCCTCGCGGATCGCAGCGATGCTGCGCAGCTTCTCACGATCCAACGCCGCCTGCGGAAAAGTCGGCGTTGCCAGCACGGTGCGCATCAGTTCCAGCGCACCGTCACGCTGCGCAGGACTTGACAAGGTGCGCAAGCCGACACTGGCGCGATCCTGATCGGCGGAGCCACGAAACTGGGCGCCGAGATCAACCCAGCGTACGGCGATCTGCTCCTCATTGAGGTCTATGCTGCCCGAGTCCAGCATCCCGACCGTGAGTCCGGCAAGGCCGGCCTTTGCCGCCGGTACGTGTGCGCCACCCGCAGCGAAATCCATTTGTACGTCCAGAATCGGCACGGTGTGGGTTTCAATGAAATAGACACGGGCGCCTGAGGGCGCAACCCAGTGCTCGATTTTTGGCCCGGCGCTTGCCGCGGAGGAGGCCGCCAACAAGCACCCCATGAACGCAAACAGCAAGGATTTGGACATGGTGATTGTCATTAGTGCCGGAGGTTCACTGGTGGACGTTTCGGCGCTGCGGGATCAATCGACTGCGGATCAAGCACAGCGATGGTCAAGGAATCGTCACTGAAATACTTCTTCGCCACGGCCTGCACCTCGGCCGCCGTGACGGCTTTAATGCGTTCGAGTTGCACGTTGATGTCGCGCCAATTAAGTCCAGCCGCCTCGGTGGCGCCGATTTCAATCGCCTGCGCCATCAGCGAATCCCGCTTGTAAACCTGTGCCGCGACCGTCTGGATTTTGACCCTTGCCAATTCGTCGTCAGCCACCCCTTCATCCTGAATACGTCTGATCTCGCCGCGCAGCGCAGCCTCAAGCTCCAGGATTGTTTTTTCACCCGCCGGTTGGCCGTCGAGCATGAACAAGGCTTCCCCGCGCTGACTCATTTCATAGCCCGCCCCCGCCGACTGCGCTATTTCGCTCGACCGCACCAGATTTTTTGCCAAGCGGGCCGCGTCGTGGCCGTCCAGCACGGCAGCCAGGACCTCGAGCGCGTAGGGTTCACGATCCTCAGCCGCGTTGCGCAAACCGGGCACCTTCCATGCCATGATCAGATACGATAACTCGGCGGGCGCCTTGACGCTCAGGCGCCTCAGACCCTTTTGCGGCGGCTCACTCTGCGGCTTGCGCGGTGCCAGAGTGACGCGATTAAACGCACCATAATTTTTCTCTGCCAGCTGGAAAACTGTCTTGTGATCGACATCGCCAACAACGACGACAAAGGCATTATTCGGCGCATACCAGCGCTGGTACCATTCGCGCGCATCCTGCCAGCGCATATTTTCGAGATCATTCATCCAGCCAATCACGGGACGACGATACGGATGCGCCTGAAAGGCCGCCGCATTGAGCGCCTCGAACACCAGCGCATGCGGATCATCTTCGGTGCGCAGTCGTCGTTCCTCCATAACCACCTTCATTTCGGAGGCGAAATCCTTCGCATCAAATGTCAGATTGCGCATCCGGTCCGCTTCAAGCGCCATCATTTCCGGCAATGCGGCGACTGGCACAACTTGAAAATACGCCGTGTAATCGCGATTGGTAAATGCGTTGTCGTGTCCGCCTGCAGCCGCCACACGCGCATCAAATCCGCCCGAGCGCAGCGTCTTCGTCCCCTTGAACATCAGGTGTTCCAGCGCATGGGCGACACCCGTGTAACCATCCTTCTCGTCCATACTGCCAGCGCGGTACCAGGTCATATGCACGACCGTTGGTGCACGCCGGTCTTCCATCACGATCACGCGCAGACCATTACGGAGCTGATGCTCAAACGGATTGGCAAAAGTCGGCGCTGGCGTGACGGCGATCGTCAGCAGGCTGAGGGCAGCAATCAGGTTTTTCATCTCGAGCGCCGCGATGGCGTCTGGTAAAATTTCACGGTCGCCTATGTTAGCGACTTCCGTCTCCGGCCCCACACTGATGTCCGCTTCCCCTGTAAAAATTGAGCCCGCTGAAGGTTCATTGCTAAACCTGTCGCTTGGCGAACGACTTAAAGCCGGACTCGCAAAAACCAGTGCCACGCTGAACACTCCCGTTTCCGAGTTGTTTTCTCGCCATGAGGGCGAAGATAAGGGCGTGTCGGAGCCCGTCTTATCGTGGCGTGAGCGACTCAAGACCGGACTGGCGAAAACCAACGCGACACTGAACACACCGGTCACCGAGCTTTTTTCGCGCGCAAAGATTGATGACGAACTGCTGGAGGAGCTTGAATCGACTTTATTGATGGCCGACTGCGGCGTCGACGCGACGAACTGGTTGCTTACCGAGCTCAAGACCCGGGTCAAGCGCGACAAGATCGAAGATCCGGCGCAACTGCGTGCAATATTGAATGACTTGCTGCGCGCGGTACTGGCGCCGATCGAACAAAACTTGGAGATCAGTTCTCACCGGCCATTCATCATCATGATTGCCGGAATCAACGGCGCAGGAAAAACGACGTCGATAGGCAAACTTGCGCGCTACTTCCAGAGTCAGGGCAAGACCGTCCTGTTGGCGGCTGGCGATACCTTTCGCGCCGCCGCACGCGAACAGCTGACTGCGTGGGGCGACCGTAACGGCGTCACTGTGATCGCGCAGGAGTCGGGCGATCCCGCGGCGGTTGTTTTCGACGCAATTCATGCCGCACGAGCACGCAATATCGATATCGTACTGGCCGACACGGCTGGCCGCCTGCCGACGCAGCTTCATCTGATGGAGGAAATCGCCAAAATTCGTCGCGTAATCCAGAAGGCGGAACCGACCGGCCCGCATGAAGTCCTTCTGGTACTTGATGCAAACATCGGACAAAATGCCATTGCGCAGGTCAAGGCATTCGACAAGTCAATCGGAGTTACCGGGCTGATCGTCACCAAGCTCGATGGCACCGCCAAAGGCGGCGTCCTCGCAGCCATCGCACGGCAGTGCCCCAAACCGGTCCGCTTCATAGGTGTTGGCGAAGGAATCGACGACTTGCAGCCGTTTCGTGCGGATGAGTTTGTCGATGCGATTTTTGGCAATGAGGCGTGAGTCGCTTAGAACAAATGCTCACCACGGAGCGCACAGAGCGAAACCAAGAGCAAGGTTTTCGCTTTTACTCTGTGGTCTCCGTGTCCTCTGTGCGCTCGGTGGTGAGCTTGTTAAAACATGATTCGTTTTGAACGCGTAGCCAAACGCTACCCGCCAGGCATAGACGCGCTCTGCGACATTCAGTTTGACGTCGACGGTGGCGAGTTGGTCGTGATAGAAGGCCACTCGGGCGCCGGCAAATCAACATTACTGAAACTGATTGCGGCCATAGAACGGCCGACGGCCGGCGCGATTCTGGTCGGCGGGCAGAATGTCGGCACGCTCAAACGTATCGCAATCCCCTACCTTCGCCGTAATCTCGGCCTGGTGTTTCAGGACCAGAAACTGTTGTTTGATCGAAGCGCCTTTGAGAACGTCATGCTGCCTCTTTCGATTGCGGGTTTTCCGCCTCGCGAAGCCGGTAATCGCGTGCGTGCAGCACTCGACAAGGTGGGCCTGCTGGCCCGTGAGAAAGCCATGCCGATTGCGCTCTCGGGTGGCGAACAACAACGTCTGGCGATTGCGCGTGCCGTCGTCAGCCGCCCCAATCTTCTGTTGGCTGATGAACCCACAGCCCACCTCGATGGGGAGACGGCTGCCGATGTGGCGCGAATATTTTATGAATTTAACCGTGTCGGGGTCACCGTATTGGTGGCCACCTATGATCGCGGGCTGTTTCCGCAAGCACGGCGGATTTCGCTTGCCCACGGCAGGTTGCAGCCATGATCACATGGCTGGGTCATCACCGTGCCGCCGCCGGTTTGGCTTTTCGTCGCCTTGCCGCGGCGCCCGTCAATACAGTGCTCGCCATTTTCGCCATCGGCGTTGCGCTGGCTTTGCCGGCCGGCGGCCAGATGCTGCTGAGCAACGTCTTGCAACTGGCACATAACGCCGCACCAAAACCACAACTTTCAGTCTTCATGCAACTCGATTCAGACCGCAAGGCGGCTGACAGCGTGGCCAAAACTCTGGAAAAGCACCCGACAATCAAGTCTGTCCAGTTGCTGACGAAAGAAGAGACACTGGCGAGAATGAAGGAGTCCGCGGGCCTCAAAGACGTCATTGAAGCTTTGTCGCGCAACCCCTTCCCGAATGCCTTCATTGTTATGCCGCTGAATGACGGTGCCGATGCCATGGAAAAACTAGCCTCGGAACTGCGCAAGTTACCCAAAGTCGAACACGTTCAGCTTGACTCGGCCTGGATCCGCCGGCTCGATGCGTTACTTAAACTCGGACGAACCGGGGTTGCCCTTTTGTCCTTGCTGCTCGGTGTCGGCCTGGTCGCCATAACCTTCAATATCATTCGCCTGCAAGTACTTACTCAGCGTGCGGAGGTTGAGCTAAGCCAGCTCTTGGGTGCGACCGACGGCTTCATTCGAAGACCGTTTCTATACTTCGGCAGCATGCTCGGCATCGCAGGCGGACTGGTGGCATGGCTTCTCGTGGCCGGCACCACGGTTCTATTACGCGGCCCGCTAAGTGAACTCACCGAGCTTTACGGGCTGCAGCTAAGCCTGTCCGGCCTCGATCAGCTTGATTCCTTAGCCCTTTTTATCTTAGCGGCTTTTCTCGGGTGGACTGGCGCCGCACTCTCGTTGCGCCAACATTTGCGTGTAGATAGCTAATTCCGACTAAATTAGTCGGGAACTTTTGCGGATACTTAGCACTCTTAACTCGAGAGTGCTAAACTTCGATTAAAGGAGAATCTCATCATGAGTACCGCAATCACACTTTCACCTCTGTCGTTCCAATTGCCATCTGCCAGTGGCAGTATCGAAGCCTATATTCAGGCCGCGAATCGCGTCCCGATGCTGACGCCTGCCGAGGAGCAGGAACTGGCCCACCGTCTGCGCGACCACGACGATGTTGATGCTGCGCGTCGCATGGTGCTATCGCATCTGCGTCTGGTTGTTTCGATCGCGCGGGGCTATCTCGGCTACGGTTTGCCGCATGCCGACCTCATTCAGGAGGGAAATATCGGCCTGATGAAAGCCGTCAAACGCTTTGATCCCGACCGCGGCGTACGCTTGGTGTCGTTTGCCATGCATTGGATCAAAGCTGAGATTCATGAATATGTTTTGAAAAACTGGCGCTTGGTAAAGATCGCCACGACCAAGGCGCAGCGCAAGCTGTTTTTCAATTTGCGCAGCATGAAGCAGAGTTTCAACACCTTGGGCCCCGATGAGGTCAATGCGGTCGCCCTCAAGCT
>CAZAGR010000086.1:0-9024 GCA_964484585.1 uncultured Propionivibrio sp.
TGCCGCGATATGACCGATAGATTCCGTTGCCGAAAATCCATAAACCAATCAGGATTAAAATCACAGCGGGTCCGTAATCACCGAGCAATTTCCATCCGCCAAAATAAGCCGAGAAAACAAGGAAGAGAACGGCGCTAATGATAATAAGTTTGAGTCCATTTGCAAGATTACGCGGTGTGTTATCTCCCAATAAACCTGCAACAATCGTTCCTACACCCACAAAGCCGGGGATGAGCGTCCACATGTATGACCACGAATCGGGCGCCTTATAGATTTGTTGATAATAAAAAATTCCGCCAATGCCTGCAACTATGGCGGCAGGTACAGCCAAACCCGGCTGCCCTGTAACCAACCCGACGAGCAAAATACCGGCGCCGATCAGAAACATGTTGAGAGGCCAGGCAGTATATTTTATAAATAAATCGTGGAATTGCGGGTTGGTTTTATCAAGAAAGAACCACGCGCCAGCTAAAATGAGAATGACGCCAAGCGCAAGTTGGGAACGACCTTGTTTGTTCATGTTTTTATTTTCTCCTTTGAAAATTATTTCAGTAATAGTTTATTACGTTTCAGGTAAAAAGCAAAGTCTGTAGAGATATACGCTTGCGGAACAAAAAAGACGCGCTTTTCATTTCGAAGTAGAAAAATAGGCTTATAAACTGTATAATCTAAGAGCGGATTAAAACCTGAAGATTGCAGATTGAGTCGCCAAGGAGATATATTATGAATAAAGTTTTAAAATTAATCCTTATTATAAGTTCGCTGATCATTGGACTTTCCTGCAACTTGCCCAGTTCCGCTCCGCAACAGGCAATTGAGACATCGACAATAGCCGCCGTCCCTGCAGAAACCCAACCGACGACAACCTCTGCCCCCATTGAGACGATCGCGCCTGCTTCGGCCACACCCGAGCTGGCTCCGCTTTGTACAGGAAGCGCGGAGAGCGTTGCGCCGCCCGAAGCATGCCATCTTCCAATCGCTGAAGAGAGTAGTACTTTTTGCTCAAATAAGTATCCCTATAATTTGATCGTAATGAATAAAGGCTCCACATACACAACAGTAGACAAAAAATTTCGTTGTACAGACGCGGGCATGAAAGACGGCAGACAATTGGCTACCTGTACAGGAAACATGGCTTCGGAATACGAAGTAAGCGTATGCGATTCGGCCTGCGTCGCGCCAACCGTTGAAGCGACAATCACACAATGCCCCGTGGATTATGTCTACAATAGCGTTCAGGGCTGCTGTATGCAAGGACTTCAACCGGTCCAGCAAAACTGCGTGACGCTCAAACTCAAAACGATCAGTTGCGTGGTGGATTGCAGCGTTTACATTAAAGCATCAACATGCAACAATCATTATATTGCATGTATTTGGAAAGACAAAAGCAAAACATGCGAGGCGAGGAAGTAAAAAAAATACCTTTAGATATTCACAACAATCTATTTAATCGCAATTTTAGAGGCAGCCATATTGTGATTTCACCTAAAAAAATTGCAGCGGCTGCCCCGGCTGATCCATAAAAATACATCAACGGCAGACCGGTTAATATCTGAACGCCAACACCAATTAAGCCCAGCCGCGCGGCAAATTTCTCACCGCCAATCGCATAGAGACAAACTTCAACAACAGCGTTATTCAAGGTTGGGAACAGTGAAATTCCCAGCCAAACTAAAACGGGCGACGCGGAAATAAAACCCAATCCAAACGCCCATTTTATAATGCTGCCAGAAAAGAACACAAGGGGCAGCGCCACCAGAAAACAATAAATATATATTGCTTGATTTAATTGACGAAATAATAACATCCGGCTGGCAGCGCTTTGATCTCCCCGCGCAAAAGCAGGAAAAGCAGCGTCAAAAATGCCGTTGGGAATCAATTTTGCGGCTTCCGTAAAGCGCGCAGCTGACCCAAACGAGCCGATGGCGCTTTCGCCTTTTATATATCCCAGTAAAATAACGCTGGAGCGCATTTGAATTGCACCTATGATACCGGCGAGTGCAAAAGGAGTTGCTTCCTTTAAAGTATCAAGACAACAGGAAACTGAAAACGATATTTTCCCTCCCGTCCTGGCAAGGCGCAACAGCCAAAAAACAAAGGCTAAACTTAACTGAAAGGCATTTATCAAAGTCAGCCACTGAATTAAGGGCAAAACCCGGGTGTTATATTGAAGCAGCCAAAATGTTCCAAGTAACTGAAGGAAAAGCGAAGAAATATTAAAAACTAAAATGGGCATCATCAAGCCCAGCCCTCTAAAAATTGCGGTAAATGATCCATACCATACCCCGAAAAGAACAATAAAAACTACAAAACGCAGACCCGTGGAAATTTCAGCGTCTAATCCAAGATATGGCGCGGCAATCCATAAAAAACCGCCCCAAAAAAGAGTGAACATACTTTTTACAAACAAAGTTAAAAATAAAGATTGATTAAGATTGTTTGCAGAATTTGAAACTTTTTTTGTAAGCAGGGAATTCATGCCGAATTCACAGATCATCGTAAGACCGGAAGCCCACGCAAGCAGAAAAACCCAGCGGCCAAAACCCGCCTGCCCCAAATTCCTTCCGATTAATATGGAGATTAAAAAATTAAAGAGGGCTCCAGCAAGATTCGATCCTCCCAGCAAAAGACTGCTTCGGGCTATTTGACTATGCACAATATCAATTAAATTAATGGGGGTCAATTTCTGAGACACGTGACATCCGGCTCTGAAATTGAGCATTTTTGAATGCGCCTTGCCCAGGATCGGCCAAGCAATTTATGTTTCCCATCCACCTGAACAGAAGCGGATTTGACCTTAAGCGCCGCAAAAACATCAGACAATTGCAAATCGCCATATCGCGGCTGCCCATCGACTACAACCAGCAAAACATCTTTTCTTGAGCATAGGGTTAAAGTTTTAAAAGGATCGCCATGTAAAGGCGGAACAATCAACAAGTCGGCAGGAAAACCAACAGACAGCGCGCCCGCATTGGGCAACCGCAGCATCTTGGCTGGATTTTCTGTCACCATACAAAAAATCTCTTTAGGAGTAACGTCGCCAAACTCAGTTGCTTGCCGCATTTCCTCCAACAGATCGCGCGAACCTGTTAACCGCGAGTCGCTGCCGAGCGCTACATTTTTCAGATTTCCTACTGCATCTAAAAAATTTCTGGCAGAAAGAGTTTCTCCGAGGAGAAATATATTGGATGCAGGGCACCACACCAAGCCCCCGCCAAGACTATTCATATATACCCAATCATCTAAACCAAGCCCAACCCCGTGTATTAAAACAGTGTTTGCGCCAAGACAACCTAGATCTTTTATTTTCTTAAACTCGCTTTTTGCAAATTCATCGACACCCTCGGCGGCATGAATCATAAAAGGGTTTTTCTTTGGCGTCTTTTGATATCTCAACAAAACGTCCCCAGCCTGCTCGCCATTGGCGCCCGCTTTCCCACTCTGTAAATATAAAGAGTGCGCCCATCCATAATTTTGAACAACACGAACCGGAAAAGACTGTCGAAGTTCTTTGTAAAAAGGATTATGGTGAGCAACCGTCGTCACGCCGCTAAGCAAATTCTTCAAGCCGCCAATAAAAAGCCTATCGGATAGCAGTTTCGACTTACCTTGTATCAGCATGTCATTTACAACAAGTTGCGCACTCATGTCTTCAACCCACCTTGAAGCATTTTTGTATCTTTCACGAAATTTGACGCGCCCATAATGATTGAGTTCGAGGTGGTCATGGGCATTTATCAATCCCGGAAATATGTAGGCTCCCTGAAGATCGACAACTACATCATTTGACTGTGGCTTAACATCCAGAGCGTCAATAATATTCATTTTTACGCGTAGTGATGAAGCAAAAACCCCATGACTGCCAACCACTTTGGCATTAATAAATAAAATAGCGGAAAAATAGTTGCGCCAAAACATGCTATTATTTTTTACGCGCCCGAATAGCAATGATCGCGGGCGACCCCGACCAGCGATGTGAGCCCGCAATTAATGGTTCGCGAACATCTTCAATATCCAATCCGTTTAAGCGGCAGGCCCGATGATGTTCACCGTATAAATGAAAGTAATTCTCAACAGAAAACTCACGCCCGTGGACATCCTGGAAGTTACGCCGCCAGCCTGCAAATCTCCCAAATGGATGAATATCAGAATAGACGACAACTCCATTGGGGCGCAGGATGCGGCTTATTTCGCGGAAAGCAAGCATCATATCTGAAACATGACCAATGGATAATCCGCAAATGATGATGTCCATCGAATCTGATTTAAAAGGCAGCGAGTTCATATTTCCAAGCGCGAGCCGGTCTGAAACAGCCGACGCGCGTAACAACATGGGCAGAGAAAAATCCAAACCGTAAACAATAGCCGCGCCCCGTTCTTTTGCTTTCAAAATATAGCGTCCGCTTCCGCAAGCAAGATCAAGCACAATCTTACTTTTCACATCGGGGAGCAACCCCAGCATGGAACGCTCTTCGATTCTCATCAAGTCGTTATGCGCTTTGGGCGGATAAGCATCCGCCCAAAGCGCATACGCATCCAGAGGGTTAAGTTCTGGCGCGCGTCGGCGAAAAAGATTTAAAAATCTTTGTAAAAGCAAAACTTAGAATCCCGTCGTTTCAGGCCGCTGATAATGAATAAAGCGCTGAGCAACCCGTAATTCATAAGGCGCTTCGTAAAATCGCAGGTGATAACGCCAGGCGCTCAACGCCTTAAGCATAATGCGATAAATTCCAGAAAGGCGCATGTCTGTTACGGTTGGGTAATATGCATTTATAACGCGCTCAAAATTACGGGCGCGGCGGCGAATCTCTCCTTCTACCCAGGGAATATGATCGCCTCTGCGCATTGAAAATTTCTTCCAATCTTCAGAAGCCCATTCATCAAGAGTCTGCGGAAATTGGAAACCAAGCCGTTGCGCTTCTTCATAAAGAATGCCATCCAATGGAACGGGGGTGTAAATATATAGAATGATTTCGGTGGCAGGATTGATCTGTTTAATGCGGCGAATAAATTCCATTGTACGGCGCATATCACCCAGCGGATCTGGGGGACTGCCAAGTACGAATGAACATTCGGGCGTGATGTTGTATTCTTTCATGCGCTGTACGATTTCTAAAGTTAATTTTGTAGAGGCGTTGCCGCCTTTATTCATCATTTCAAGGGTTTCATCCGAGCCCGACTCAGCTCCCATAAAAACCATTTTGAGTCCCGATCTTTGCATTTTTTTCCATGTAGTGTCTGAATACCGCATTAGCGTATCTATCCTTCCCAATCCCCACCAACCCAGATTAAGATCAGATATCCGCTCGCAATATTCAGCGGTGCGGGTTTCGGAAACAAAGAAATCCATGTCGTGCATTTGCAAGCCATTCACTTGATAATTCTTTACAAGGCTTCTAGTAACACGCTCCATGCTTTCAGGAGATTGCGCCAGCCATTTACGATTGGACATAGCCACAACTGCGCAAAAATTGCATGAAAACGGGCAGCCAAACGACGAACAATGCGCGGTAGTACGGGAGCCTAAATAATTTTTATGTATATAACTTTCCATATTGATTCGATGATATGGAAAATCCGGAAATGTTTCCGGTGAAGACGATTGCCCCAACGGGTTCATTGCGATTTTATCGCCATCTTTCCAAGCCAAACTCGGAATCGAATTTAGCGAACCGCCATTTTGAATCGCATCTAGCAAAGCAAGAAATGGAAGTTCGCCCTGCGAACGAATTACGTAATCCACATAATCGGATTCGAGAATGACTTCCGAATGTTGTGTCGGGAAATAACCACCCCACAAAATTGGCAGGTCAGGAATTTCTTGCCGGACACGCTTACAAACAGATATAGCCTGTGTAAGCTGAGGACCCGGCATGACCGTAACTGCCAGCAAACTCTTGGAAAGATTGGGAAAACTTCGCGCAATTTCAATAATCCGCGCGGCTGGGTCCGACATGATATTTCCATCCACCAGAGTCCACTCATAACGCCCCTCCAAAACTGCCGCAAGCGACATCAATGAAAGCGGCAGCGGCTGTTTCCCAGGCGTGGTTGATAACGGATTATATAAAATTATCCCATTCATTATGTCCTCATTTCTTTAACACCATCAAAAAGTGATCGCCGCAATTACGGAACAACAGATTATCTCCAAGCAAGTCATCCATCCGCTGAAGAAAATCAATCCAGCGTGGATGCCGTTCCGCGAATCCGATCAGATAAGGCGGCGGCACAAAAAGCGCAAGCGCCCGTACACCGACAAGTCGAAAACCTGCTTTGGTGAATGAACGCGAAAATTCATTCGGCGTAAAGTAACGCGTCCAGACTGTATTGCCATTTAAGGGAACAGGAATCATCTTCCGCGCAGCGCGTAAATTTGCGCGCTGCCATTGGCCTTTTGAGACAAACAACAGCCATTCCCACGGACAAACACGACCGATCACAGACACAATTACTTTACCGTCCGACTTAATAATTTTGAACAAGGCTGCGGCAAAGTCATCCATATTCTCAATGCAATTAAGCGCACCCAAGTCCGAATATGCGCCGTCAAAAGAATCGTCAGCAAATTTATCCAATTGATGAAAACCCAGATGTTTTGTCTCAACTCTATCTTGCAATCCAGCGCTCACCATTCGCGTTTGTGCGCGCTGCACCATTTGCGCGGACCAATCCAGCGCGGTAAGTTTATATCCAGCGCGGGCAAGATATTCCGCGTCTAAACCGGTACCGCAGCCAAGATCCAGCAAGCGCTGTCCGCGTGGAATATTTTGCTGAATAGCAAACATCAAGCGGCTGCGCATTCTTTGAATCAAAGCGTTATTGCCGGAAGCGCCATCGTATTCGCGGGCAACTGAATCAAAAGCGCGCTGCGTGTCGTTCAATAAGTCAGACATAGCGGCGCAACTCAACTTCGCTTTTAAGTAAGCCAAATAAATTACGCGGAATAGATGCAAGTCCGCGCAAAGATAATTGACGTAACGCCTTCCTTGCGCGAAATTCATAATGTACGCGCCCATGCAGCACACGATAGAACGCTTGAGGGAACGGGCCATGATAAAGCATAGCAAGATCGCTCGAATCGACCCAGTTTTGTTTTTGACCAAATTCCATCTTTACCTGTTCAAAAAATTTTGTACCGGGTAATGGGTAAGAAACTGAAATACCAATATCATCCGGCGCGCACTCACGCACCATCATCAATGTTTTTTGAATATCATCCCACGTTTCGCCGGGATAACCGAACTGCAAAAAGAAACCCACTTGAATACTATTTCGGCGGAGGGCTTCTGAAGCGCGAACAATATCTTCGACCTTGTCGCCTTTCTCCATCGCATCCAATATTTTTTGCGAGCCTGATTCAGCTCCGAGCCAAACAGTTTTACATCCTGCTTTCGCCAGCGCGGATGCAGTTTTCTCGTTGATCAAATCCGCGCGCTGCAAACACTTGAAGGGAATACATGCGTCCTGCTTGATAAGTAAATCGGCAAATTTTTCCAGCCAATTCGGCTTCAATCCTAAAATATCATCGGCAAACCAAATATGATCGGGCGCAAAATTCTCCTTCAGCCACTTCATTTCCAACGCAACATTTTCTGGCGAACGCGAGTTATAGCGCTGTCCCCAAATCGGTTTGGCGCACCAGTTACAGTGATATGGACATCCGCGGGTTGTCACCATATTCATCGAAAAATACCCATGTCGCTCGATCCATATTTTTTTATATTTTTCAACATCGATCAAATCCCAAGCGGGGAATGGAAGAGAATCAAGATTGGTTATATCGGCTCTTCGGGATGGAAGAATTGTAGATGACGAAGCCAGTCCCTTGATCTGATGCGCGTCTTTCCCCGCCTCAAGTTGGTTTAGTAATTCTTCAAGCGTTTCCTCGCCCTCGCCGAGCAGCACAAAATCCGCGCCTTGAGATAAATATTCGACGTAGTGGTCTGTCGCGTCTGCACCGCACAAGATGACGATGCATCCGCGCTGCTTCGCCATGGTTATCATCATAAAAGCGGCTTCGCGCATCCTCAGCAGGCACATTTTGGAAAGATAATTAAAATTATCCTCAAAAATTATTGCGTATTGGGGTTTATGCTCATCCAGCGACTGCGCCCAATCTTCTTCCGAGTCAGCCAGCATGGCATCGAATATCTTCGCGTCATACCCACGCGCGCGGATG
Source organism: uncultured Propionivibrio sp. (assembly GCA_964484585.1). Taxonomy (GTDB): domain Bacteria; phylum Pseudomonadota; class Gammaproteobacteria; order Burkholderiales; family Rhodocyclaceae; genus JADKHX01. Next base: position 8,183 of record CAZAGR010000086.1, read on the forward strand.
TAACTCGCCGCGTACATTGTTCCCAAGGGCGGGTAAGGCTGCATGGCATCCCACAACTTGGGATCAAAACGCAGATAATAAGATTGACCAAAGAGTATTTTTGGGGGCATAAATATTAGAGGGATTCTCTAAATAAAAAAGAAGCGGCGCTACGATGCATGGAACAAACACAAGTCTGACACTCCGCGCGCTTATTAGATCGAATTTCATGGCGAAGCGTTATCATCGCCGGATCATTAATATCACGAATAGATTCTTCAGGTGAAATAAAATAACAGGGTTGCACGGATTCGTCAGATGTAAAAACGGCTGAAAAACGGGGGGCGTTACAGATTACCCGAGGAAAATCCGCGAGGTTATGCAGCGCTGAAAAATATTGATACAGGCGCAACAATTTGGCGGGAGATTCTGCAATAAAACCGTTCTCAAAATCCTTAATGAAGCGAGATGATATATCTTTCAGAACATTTTTGAATTCAGGCAAATCAGATTGCGCGAGTGAAAGGTTTTCTTTTATGTCATCTTTTCGCGCAAACGCAACATGCGTCAGGGTATCAATTGCGAGAAATGAAATTTGATGCACGCCCAAATCGCGGGCAAGTTTAATCAAATCGGGTATTTCGCGAAAATTTCGACGCTGCACTGTACAGCGAATGGTAACGCGCCTTCCACGATGAACTACAGAGCGGATACCCGCGCACACTTCATTAAACGCGTCCACTCCGCGAATGGATAGATAGGTCTGGGATGTAGCAGCATCCAATGAAACGGTGATGCTTTCACACAACTCGACAACTTTATCCGCGTGTTTCTTCAAAGATAAACCGGCAGTCAGCAGCCAC
>CAZAGR010000087.1:0-9011 GCA_964484585.1 uncultured Propionivibrio sp.
GGGCAAGGGGAAAACAGGGGCAAGACCATGCCTTTGAATTTTCCCCGTGCCCCCATGTCCCCCGTGGTGAAAGGCCTTTTTTCACAATGTCAGTCGCGCAGATCGCGTCCGGTAAGTTTGAGAAACACGTCTTCCAGATTGGCCGGCCGATGCAGGGTGCGCAGCGCGGGCTGGGTGGCTAGATGCTGCAAGAGAAGCGTGGCATCGGCCAGGTAACAAAAGGCAGTTTCGCCGCTGACTTCAACGCGATTTGCAAATGCAGGAGCTTCTTTTGCCGCCCAGCCGGGTGCATCTTCGCCATAAACTTCGACGACTTGTGCCTCGATGTTGTCGCGAATCAGTTCCCGCGGGGGACCTTGCGCCATAAGACGGCCGGCGTCGATGATGGCGAGTCGCTGACACAGGCGCTCGGCTTCATCCATAAAATGCGTGGTCAGCAAAATGGTTTTGCCCTGCGTAAGAAGGCGTTTTAGACGTTCCCAGATCAGGTGCCTCGCCTGTGGGTCGAGGCCGGTTGTTCGTCGAGCACCAGCAGGTCGGGATCATTGACCAAGGCCCGCGCCAGTGTCAGCCGACGCTTCATGCCGCCGGACAGCGTACGAATGTTGGCATTTTCCTTGCCGGCGAGCCCGGCGAATTCGAGCAATCCGGCGATTTTGGGTCGAATCTGTGCATCGCTCAGGCCGAAGTAGCGACCATAGACGAGTAAGTTTTCCGCCACGGTGAAGTCTGGATCAAGGTTGTCAAATTGAGGTACTACGCCGATGCGCACCCGCGCTTCACGAGCTTGTTGCGGGACCGGCAAGCCGCCCAAAGTGATGGTGCCGGAGTCCGGTGTGGTGAGTCCCAGGCAGCAGCGCAGAGTCGTGGTTTTGCCGGCGCCATTGGGGCCGAGTAGCCCAAAACATTCACCACGCTGCAGTTCGATGCTCAGCCCATCAACCACCGGCTTTCCGGCGTAGGACTTGCGAAGATCGACGACACTGAGTGGCGTCGGTCGTGGCACTTCGGGTTGAATGTTCATGTGCAAAATGCGCGAGTGACAATGCTGCGAATGATATGCAGTCGACGGTGAAAGAAGTGGTCGGCGCCTGGCACCACCACTACGGGGAGTTCCAGTGGCTCTGCCCAGGCCAGTACATTGGCCAGACGCACGGTTTCATCCTTCTCGCCGTGGATAACCAGCGTGTCCGCTGCGACAGCCTCTGTTTCGTAGCTGCGTGCGCCCTCGACAAACCCAGCGGCAGTGCCGACGAGTACCAGTCTCCGCGCGGGATCGCCTGCAGCGGCGAGGCGCTTGGCCAGCCGGGTAACGACGAAGGCGCCAAATGAAAAGCCTGCAAGATAGAGTGGCAGGACACCCTGCGCGTTGTAGGTCTGCTGTGCCCATGCGTGCACCGCGAGAAGGTCGGCTGTTTCCTTGTCGCCGTGATCGTGCTCACCCTCCGAACCGCCAACACCGCGGAAGCTGGGTCGCAGGCTGATACAGCCCAGCTCGCGAAACGCGCGAGCCAGCGTGGTGATGACCTTGTTGTCGGCCGTACCGCCAAATAGCGGATGTGGATGGGCGATCAGGACAATTCCGGCCGGCTGCAGGTGAGGATCGACGAAGACCTCGATTTTTCCATCCGGGCCGTCAATCAAGACGCGATCATGGTGTGACATGGATCAGATCTTAAGCCGTTCGACGGTGCGGCCGTGGATCAGGTGCTCTTCGATAATTTCATCGATATCTTCGCGGTCGACATAGGTGTACCAGACGCCTTCCGGATAGACCACCAAAACCGGGCCGAGTTCGCAACGATCGAGACAGCCGGCGATGTTGATTCGGACACGATCGGGAATTCGCTCGGCCAGCGACTTGACGCGGTCCTTGGCATAGGTGCGCAGGTCCGCAGCGCCGTGGTCATTGCAACAGGCTTCGCCATTTTTGCGTTGATTGGTGCAGAAAAATACGTGATGCTGGAAATAGATCATGGTGGCGTCGGTTCGGTCGGAGAGTTGGGGAAAGTATGGGTGGCGGGATATTTTTGCGCGTTCTTCACAATCTTGCTGCGAACGGCCTTTATCGGATCAATTCCCAATACATCAGAAAGTTGAGTAAGGTAGATCAGGACATCGGCGACTTCGTCTGCAACCGCGGCGCGTTTTTCGGGATCAAGCGTCAGACTTTCTTCGGCGGTCGCCCATTGGAAATGCTCGACCAGTTCTGCGGCCTCCACGCTCAAGGCCATGACCAGATTTTTGGGCGTATGGAAACGATGCCAGTCGCGCTCGGTGCAGAATGTCCGCAGGGCGTCGCGTAATTCGTCCAGATTGCTGATGCTCTGAAAGGTTTGCTCAGACACGAACGCTATTGACGGAACAGCCTTGGTATTCATAGATTAATCCGCTCCGGTCGGTAAACCATCAGCCACGGCAAGGCGAGAAAGGGCCACAGTGACGCTGTAAATTGGGTGAGGCCGTGGAAGTTCAGAAATTGCCCCGGATTCCAGACCTGCTGCATCTGGTCAAGGTAGGGGTTGTCGGGCGAGAGGTTAACCATCACCGTGGCGACCAGCAGGCTGAGTGCTGCCAGGGCACTTTGCAGGGGAAGTACAAGGCGTCGCGCTACCCACAAGATTAGCAATCCGATCAGCAAACCGACGAGATTACCCTCGGTCGCCCAGGCGAAGGCTGATGTTGCGCCCATCAAAAGGGCCAGGCTGAGTGATTTGATCGCTAATCCGAACGCCAGCGTCAGTGCGACAAAACGGAATCGGCGGCGGCGTTGCAGTTGTCCGGCAAGCAGCCCCACCGCCAGCGCAGTGGTCGCAACGATGGTGGCTTCGATGGCGCGAAATCCATCCGGGCTGAAGTTCTGTGCCGCCGGCAAGCCGATCAAGCGCCGCACGTCTCCTGCGCCAAAAAGCAATGTGCCGGGGTCAAGCTGAGTCAGCAACCACAACGCCAGCAAGGCGAGTCCGTTGTTAGCGCCAACGGCGAAGTGTCGTTGATGCCAGTGCGCAAGGTGTCCCTCCTCCAGCGTTCGTGGTTGCAGCCAGCGACCCAGACTTGCACCCGCGATTGCCCCTGTTGTGTTGCAGGCCAGATCGAGATTGGAGGGGACGCGGGAGGGGAGAAAGTTCTGCATGGTTTCCAAGCTTAAACTCATCAGCATACCTGTGGCACAGGCAATCAGCCATGCACGGGTCGGTGGTTCGACGGCTGATTCTTTTCGGCTTTGCAGCGCCGCATAAATGAATAGGCTCAAGGGCAAGTAGCCCAATATGTTGGTTGCCAGATCGAATCCGGTAAAGTAGCGTGGCCAGCCGGCATGCAAGAAGTCGAATAGGGCAACGCCGCTATCGCGCCAGCCCGTCAGGGGGTAAAGGCTGGCATAGGCGATCAGCGCGCCATAGCTGAGCGCCAGTCGGGCCTGCAGGTTCAATGGCTTCCCAACATTGTGCCGGCCAGAAACGCAACGATAGTCAGCGTAAACCATAGCCAACGTCGAAGGCTGCCAATTTCGTTTTGCATGCGGACCATCTCAAAAGTCGGCGCTGGCGAGACGGCGTGGGTTAGTGCCTGATGCAGCAGACGCGGCAGCACCGGCAGCACGCGCGCCCATTGGCCGGCTTCGCGCTCCATGTTTGCGGTCAGCGCGGTCCAGCCGACCTGTTCGGTGGTCCATTTTTCAAGGAAGGGTTTGGCGGTTTTCCACAGATCCAGCTCTGGATCGAGCTGGCGGCCCAAGCCTTCGATGTTAAGAAGGGTTTTTTGCAGCAGGACAAGTTGCGGCTGAATCTCCACATTGAAGCGGCGCGAGGTCTGGAATAGACGCAGTAGCACGCGTCCGAAGGAAATATCCTTGAGCGGCCGATCGAAAATCGGCTCGCATACGGCACGGATCGCGGCCTCGAATTCATCGACACGAGTGTCGGGAGGCGCCCAGCCCGATTCGATGTGGGCTTCGGCCACGCGCTTGTAATCGCGACGGAAAAAGGCCAGAAAGTTCTGTGCCAGATAGTTCTTGTCGTTGTCCGTCAGCGTGCCGACGATGCCGAAATCGAGAGCGATGTAGCGGCCCTTTTTTTCGCCCTCGGTGGCGACAAAGATGTTGCCCGGATGCATGTCGGCGTGAAAAAAACCGTCGCGAAATACTTGCGTAAAAAATATCTCCACACCGGCGCTGCCCAGTCGCGCCAGATCTACGCCCTGGTCGCGCAGATGGTCTATCTGCGACACGGGCGTGCCGTGCATGCGTTCCATCACCATGACGCCAGAACTGCACCAGTCCCAATGCACCTCCGGCACAAGCAACAGCGAAGAGTCGAGGAAGTTGCGCCGTAATTGTGAGCAGTTGGCAGCCTCGCGCATCAGATCAAGTTCATCGTGCAGATATTTTTCGAACTCGGCGACGACTTCGCGCGGCTTCAAGCGCCTGCCATCGGCCCAGAGACTTTCCAGCAATGCCGCGCCAACTTTCAGCAGGGCTATGTCGTGTTCGATGATCGGCTTGATTCCCGGTCGCAGTATCTTCACCGCAACTTCCTTGCTGCCGTGTTCGGCAGGCAGTGTGGCGAAATGTACCTGTGCGACCGACGCCGACGCCACCGGTTCGCGTGTGAACGTGGCGAAGACCTCGCTGACTGGCCTACCGTAGGCCGCTTCCAGCGCCGCGATGGCCTGTTCGGGAGCAAAGGGGGGAACAGAATCCTGCAGTTTTGCAAGTTCGTCAGCGATGTCCGTGGCCAACAGATCTCGGCGGGTGGACAGCACCTGGCCGAACTTTACAAAGATTGGCCCGAGATCCTCTAGGGCGCAACGCAAGCGCACTGCCCGTGGGACATTGCCGATCTCTTGGAGGTTGCGCCAGAACATCAACCGCTGCGAAAACAGCAACACTCTGCCGCCGAGACCGAAGTCCATCTCCTGCTCAAGGATCACGCGGTCCAGTCCATAACGCAGGACAACGCGGAAAATTTTCAATAAACGGATGGCGCGCACGGGAAAGACCGCTACAGGCGGGGAGAGTTAGGGAGTCAGGCTAAGTATAATTCAGCGGTCTGCTGTTCTTGCGGCCATGACTTTTTACTATTTTCACCATTTCCTCATGTCATCCTCACTTGGTTTTTCCGATCCGCGCCAGCACCTCGCCGGCCTGCTGAAGATTGCGCTGGCCAGCGTTGCGCCTGATCACGCTGCCGCCGAGATATTTATCGAACGCCCCAAGCAGTCGGGGCACGGTGATTTCGCGAGCAATTTGGCGCTGCAGATTGCCCGCCCGTTGAAAACCAATCCGCGCCTGATTGCCGAACGTCTGGTGCGCGAGTTGCCGCCGTCCGAATGGGTGGCCAAGGCCGAGGTCGCAGGAGCCGGCTTCATCAATTTCACCTTGACGCCGGCAGCGCGTACATCGGTTGTCGCTGAGGTACTGAAGCAAGGCAGCCGCTACGGTCATGGCAAGAGCGTCGGTTGCAAAATGCAGGTTGAGTTCGTCTCCGCCAACCCGACCGGCCCGTTGCATGTGGGTCATGGTCGAGGGGCGGCATTTGGTGCCAGTTTGGCGTCCTTGCTGGCCTTTGCCGGATACGACGTCAGTCGCGAGTACTACACCAATGACGCCGGGCGCCAGATGGATATTCTCGCCGTCTCAACCTGGCTGCGTTATCTCGAACTGTTCGGTGAGTTGGTGCCTTTCCCTGCCAATGCCTATCAGGGAGGCTATGTCCGCGAGATGGCCGAGCAGATTCAAGCCGCACATCAGGATCGCTTCGTCCATCCGGGCGCTGCGGTGGTTGCCGGCCTGCCCGTCTCCGATGACCCGGATGAGCGGCTCGATGCGCTGATCCTCGCCGCGAAAGATCTTCTTGGTAATGACTGGACCTACGTTCATCAACACGCCTTGACCGAACAACTGGCTGACTGTCGTTCCGATCTGGAAGAGTTTGGCGTGCATCACGACGTGTGGTTTTCAGAGGGCAGTCTTTTTGATACCGGGATGGTGGTCAAGGCGGTCAATATGCTTGATGCCGGCGGACATCTGTACGAGCAGGACGGTGCCCGATGGTTTCGTTCGACTGCGTTCGGCGATGAAAAGGATCGCGTGGTGCAGCGCGACAATGGCATCTACACTTACTTTGCGGCCGATATCGCCTACCACCTGAACAAGTTCGATCGCGGTTTTGATCGCGTCCTCAATGTTTGGGGTGCAGATCACCACGGCTACATTGCGCGGGTCAAGGGCGCCCTGAGCGCGCTCGGACTTGATGCCAATCGCCTGGACGTCAAGCTCGTGCAATTCGTCAGCTTGTTCCGTAATGGCCAGAAGGTGTCGATGTCGACCCGTGCCGGTGAATACGTCACCTTGCGCCAGTTGCGTCAGGAAGTCGGGAATGATGCCTGCCGTTTTTTTTATATGTTGCGCAAACCGGATCAGGCGCTGGATTTCGATCTCGATCTCGCCACCAGTCAAAGCAACGAGAACCCCGTGTATTACGTTCAATACGCCCATGCGCGTATTTGTTCCGTTCTGGCGCAGGCGGGCAAGGAGGCTGGAGTGGTCGGGGCGACACTGAATCATGGTGATTTGGCGGCGTTGACTCATGAAACAGAGTTCGCGCTCTGCGCACAGCTGGCCGAATTTCCGTTCCTGATCCAGGCGGCGGCGCGCGATCTTGCGCCGCATGCAATTGCGTTCTATCTCAAAGATCTCGCGGGTGATTTCCATGCCTGGTACAACGCCGAACGGGTGCTGGTCGACGATCCAGCGACGCGCAGGGCTCGACTGGCGCTCGCGGTAGCCACACGGCACGTCTTGCGCAGCGGCTTGTCCCTGCTCGGCGTCTCCCAACCTGTGAGTATGTAAATCATGAAGAAGAGCGAAAACTTGAAATACGCTTCGCGCTCCGCAGGAAGGAGTGGCGGCGGTACCTTGCTCGGTGTGTTCATCGGGCTAGTGTTTGGCATCTTGATTGCCTTTGGCGTGGTGTTGTACCTGAACAAGGCGACGCTGCCGTTTCAGGATAAGTACGAGGGTGCAACCAAACTGCCCACGGGTCAGGCAGGAATCAATGGTCAGACTGCGCCGGTACCGTTGGCTTTGCCCGGAAAGCCGGGCGGGACAGGTTCGGCAGCGCCCGAAAAGCCGCGCTTCGATTTCTATGGCATTTTGGAAGGGAAACCGCAGGGAACGCAGACCCAAGTACCAGTCACGACCCCAACGCAGCCCCTTGTGCCGCCCGCCGCTAGCGAGGCAAAATCAGGCGACACTTTGTTTCTGCAGCTGGGTGCGTTCCAAAAACCCGCAGATGCCGAGAACCTAAAGGCCAAGCTGGCGTTGACTGGATTTGATGCAATGGTTCAGGAGGTCGATATTCCCAACAAGGGCACCATGCACCGGGTTCGCGTCGGGCCATTCAATAGCGCCGAAGAGATGAATCGTGTGCGCGGTCAGTTGTCCCAGTCCGGCATTGAGGGCACGGTGATCAAGCAGCGCGAGTGAGGCATCGCTTGGTGTTAGTGTAGTGAGAGCCCATTGTGAGTCTAGTGTGAGCTCAGGTTTCCCATCGCGTAATCAGGTGTGATGACGCGAAACATGCCTGATTTCTGTAGTCGTTTGGCGAGCTTTAACAGAGCCTTGTCGCTTGTCACCAGGCACTGCGCACCGCTGTCACGCGCCAGTTCAAGAAATTTTTGATCATCGGGGTCCGTGCAGCGCGGCACTGGAGTCTCTTTGGGTGGTATCTCGGCCAGTCGGGCCACGCGGCGATAACTTTGCAAGGCTTCCGCTTGCTGCCGTGCGTCGAGACGGAACAGCGGGTAAGCCAACACCCGTTCGAACTCTTCGAGGCACGCGGCGTTGGTTATCGCTTGCCAATGGCCAGTTTCAATCTCTGATCTCAGGGGTGCGAAACGGCTATCGGCGAAGACGTAAAGCGATAAAAGAACGTTGGTGTCGAGTACGACGATCGTTACTTCCGCACGCGATTCAGCGGGCATAGCCGATTTCTTTCAGCGATGCAAAAATTTTGTCCGCCAGCAGACTATGCCCGGCGGCGTTCGGATGCAATGGATCACCCTTCAGATTGACGTCCGAGAGCACCTCGGGTAGCGCTTTCTCGATCAGTGGGATCTTCTTGCTCTCGGCGAGCTGATGGTAGAAATCCGCTGCTGAAAGATTGTTGAATACCGCGCCGGCAAGACTGGGGCGAGGCGTTGCCAACAGGACAACGTGTGCGCCCTGTGTCTTGCTCAGTGCAATGATGCGTTCGAGATTGGCGACGGTTTCAGCCTCGGGGATTTTGCGCAACATGTCATTGCCGCCCAGGCTGACCAGAACCAGTTTTGGCGAATGCTCATCCAGCAGTGCCGGTAAGCGGCTCAGCCCACCGGCACTGGTGTCGCCACTCACGCCACCGTTGCTGATCACCCAACCGGTGCGTGTAGCCAGAAGAGCTGGCCAGGCTTCCGCCGCGCTGACGCCATTGCCGGCTGTCAGACTGTCGCCGAGAGCGACCACCTGCGTGCCGGCGGGCAGAGCGCTTTCGCGTGGCTTGCTGCACGCGACGAGCAGTACGGCCAATGCGACGCACGCGAAACGTTGAATGAATTGGCGCCTCGGCCGAATTCGCGCTGGCGCGGATCCGCCTAAGCCGACGGGGTGCATCATCTGCGGCTGTGGTCCTGTCGCATCGGGCTGCCAATGTGGGGCTGCCGGCGTTGTTCTGCGAGCGTTACCTGGCGCTGCCGCTCAGCCGCCGAGCGTTTTTGCGCATCGGTTCGACTCGCGTGGCAAAACGGACAACTGACACCCGGCGTGTAAAGCTCGGACGCCCTCTCGGCGGCGTCCAGTGGATGGCGGCAGGCGCGACAAAATTCATGGTGACCGTGTTGCAAACCGTGGCCAACCGACACGCGCTCGTCGAACACAAAGCAGTCGCCCTGCCAGCGACTCTGCTCAGCGGGAATGGTCTCAAGATATTTGAGGATGCCGCCTTCCAGATGGTAGACCTCCTCAAATCCTTGAG
>CAZAGR010000088.1:0-8884 GCA_964484585.1 uncultured Propionivibrio sp.
CCCCCCGCCGGTCTCCGACCGATTGAACCCTTCAACAGGCGTCCAGCAGCCGCGCTTCAAAACACGGCTCAAGGCCTCATCCGCAGCATTTGCGACGATCAGGCCGTTGCCGGGGAGCATTCGAACCAGATGATGAAACTGCGTCTCAATGGCCGCCAAGTCAGAAAAAATGTCGGCATGATCGAATTCCAGATTATTCAAAATCACGGTACGGGGACGGTAATGCACAAATTTTGATCGTTTGTCGCAAAACGCCGTGTCGTACTCGTCGGCCTCGATCACGAAAAAGTGAGAGTCAGTAAGTCGCGCTGAGACACCAAAATCCTGCGGAACACCACCGACCAGAAAAGAAGGATTCAAACCGGCTTCCTGGAGAATCCAGGTCAGCAAGGAGGTCGTCGTTGTTTTCCCGTGAGTGCCTGCCACGCCGAGCACCCAGCGCCCACGCAATATCGTGTCGGCAAGCCATTGCGGTCCGGACACAAAGTCCAAATTACGCTCCAGAATTGCCTCCAGCAAAGGATTCCCGCGTGAAATCGCATTGCCAATAACGAATAAGTCGGGATCAAGTGCAATTTGGTCTGGCCCGAAGCCCTCAATCAACCGGATGCCCTGATCCTCCAGTTGTGTGCTCATCGGCGGATAGACGTTCGCATCACACCCGGTGACCTGGTGCCCTGCGGCGCGGGCCAACAGGGCGATTCCGCCCATAAACGTACCGCAAATACCAAGAATGTGAATATGCATGCCCAGCTTCTTCTCCAGATTGACTCAGTGCTTCCATGAAATAATGGGCGCGATTCTAACCGCCGCCATTGACCACTCATGACGGTTCAACGTGACCGGTGACCACAATGCCACGCCGAAAACCCGCTGCCAACTCATCCACGCAACTGCGGCGCAGTATTGCCAGCGCTGCAGCCCGGTTGATGGCCGAAGATGGCATAACCGATTACGGTGCCGCCAAACGCAAGGCCGCCCGTCAATTAGGCGCTGCGGATGGCGACGCGCTGCCAAGCAATGAGGAGGTCGAAATCGAATTGCGCGACTACCAGGCGATCTTTCAAGACGACGAACAACATGAGCGGCTGAAGCAACTGCGCACGGAGGCCTTGGAGGTCATGAATCTGCTGGCAGACTTTCATCCCTGCCTGACCGGTGCCGTATTGGACGGCACTGCCGGCCGGTACGCCGGTATCGAGCTCGACATTTTTGCAGACAGTAGCAAGGACGTCGATATGCTGCTGCTGTCCCGCGGCATTAACTACACTGTTGACGAGATGCGCCGCCAAGGCCCCTTTGCCGCTGAAACCAGGGTTCGACTCGACTGGAATGGGGAAACCGTAACGCTGATGATTTATCCGCCAACCGCTGAGCGATCCCGACCACGACAAACGGTACCCGGCCGCCTACCCAGTCGCGCACGAGCGCCTGCGGTGGCGGCGCTGCTTGCCACCCCCGCGTCATGAAGGCGCCGCTATTGCTGGCCCTTTCGGTCGCAGCAGCACTGGTCTCGGTTGCAGGCCTAAGCTATTGGGTCGCCGGAGCGCCTGTGAGCGATAGACGTCCTGAGCCACCCGCCACTTCCAGGTTAAAAACCGGGAAAGGAGATGACATCTGGCGCATAACCCTTCCCGACATTAAGGGAACCAGCCAGAAACTCGACCAATGGCGCGGCAAGATTCTGGTCGTCAATTACTGGGCAACCTGGTGCCCGCCTTGTCGCGAAGAAATGCCCGCATTCTCCAGGCTCAATACAAAATACGCCCCGAAAGACGTTCAATTTGTAGGCATCAGCATCGATACGCTGAACAAAGTAGTCGAATTTCAAAAAGCTACCCCGGTTAGCTACCCCCTGCTGATCGGTTCGATGGAAACCGTCCAAACTAGTATCTCAGCCGGTAATTCGGCACAAGCGCTGCCATTTACCGCGGTCTTCGACCGCGCCGGCGCGCTCCACTCCGTCAAACTGGGCCGATTCAGCGAAGCTGAACTGGAGCAACAACTGCAGGGTTTAGTTGGCCAGAACTAACGATCGCTCCCGGGCGCTCCTAACCGGACTGCTGCCCGGACTAGACAAACTGCGGTCATTTGCGGCAAACTCACTGCCATGACGAAGCAAACTAACCGTAAAAAGACCGTGGGCAATGACCGTCCATCTCGGCCGCCGATCCAACTACTGGTGTTGCACGGCCCGAATCTGAACCTGCTGGGTACGCGCGAACCGGAAATTTACGGTTCGGTGACCTTGGCCGACATACATGCCGGCATGGAAGCGCGGGCCAAGACGGCAGGCGTCCGCCTCGAGAGCTTTCAAAGCAACCATGAAGGCGAACTGATCGACCGGGTGCAATCCGCACGTGAGCAGGGCGTTGATTTCATCATCATCAACCCGGCCGGCTATACCCACACGAGCATTGCCCTGCGCGACGCATTCGCCGCCGTGGCGATTCCGTTTATCGAAGTTCATCTGTCCAATGTGCATGCCCGTGAGCCATTCCGCCAGTTATCCTATTTTTCGGACCTTGCGGTCGGCGTTATTGCCGGTTTGGGTGCTCAAGGCTACGAACTTGCGCTGGAAGCCGCCTTGGCGCGCATCAAGCAACGCTGATCTCGATCTGTCGCAATATCAGGTGCAGTCAGGCGATCAATGCCGGCTTACGCCTCTGCCAACCCATTATTAGGAGCGCGCAATGGACCTGCGAAAACTCAAAACCCTGATTGATCTGGTGCAGAACTCCGGCATCTCTGAACTGGAAATCAGCGAGGGCGAAGAAAGGATACGCATCGCCAAGCACCCTGCTGCTGCGCCGGCACCCACCTATGTCAGCATGCCGGCCGCGCAATCCGCAACGATGAACGGCCACCTCGGTGCCGTCCCGCCAGCGCCGACTTTTCCCGCAGAACCCGCCGCCGAACCGGTACCGGATGGCACGGTTGTCAAATCACCGATGGTCGGAACGTTCTATCGCGCCGGCAGCCCCGGCGCACCGGCGTTTGTCGAAGTCGGCCAGGCGGTCAAGGAAGGTGAACGGCTATGCATCATCGAAGCGATGAAACTCATGAATGAGATCGAAGCGGAAACCAGCGGCACGATCAAGGCGATTCTGGTCGAGAACGGCCAGCCGGTGGAGTTCGGCCAGCCCATGTTTGTGATCGGCTAAATATGATCGGCAAGGTTTTGATCGCCAATCGTGGGGAAATCGCTTTGCGGATCCTGCGCGCCTGCCGCGAAATGGGCATCCGGACAGTCGCCGTTCATTCGGAAGCCGACACCGAAGCGAAGTATGTGAAGCTGGCCGACGAGGCCGTCTGCATCGGGCCGCCGCCCTCCGGACAGAGTTACCTCAACATTCCCGCCATCATTTCAGCCGCCGAAGTTACCGATGCCGAAGCCATTCACCCCGGCTATGGGTTCCTGTCTGAAAACGCCGATTTCGGCGAGCGCGTCGAAAAATCAGGCTTTATCTTTATTGGCCCGCGCCCTGAAACCATACGCTTGATGGGTGACAAGGTCTCGGCCAAAGTGGCCATGAAAGCGGCCATGGTACCCTGCGTGCCGGGTTCAGAAGGAGCGCTACCGGAAGACCCCAAGGAAGTGGTCAAGATCGCGCGCGCAGTGGGCTACCCGGTCATCATCAAGGCAGCCGGCGGTGGCGGCGGTCGCGGTATGCGCGTCGTTCACACTGAAGCGGCCTTGCTCAGCGCCGTTGCCATGACGCGTTCGGAAGCCGGTGCTGCGTTCAACAATTCCACGGTTTATCTGGAAAAATTTCTTGAAACTCCGCGTCACATTGAAATCCAGATTCTGGCCGACAGTCATGGCAACGCCGTTTGGCTAGGTGAGCGCGACTGCTCAATGCAACGGCGACACCAGAAGATATTGGAAGAATCCCCGGCGCCCGGAATCCCCCGGCGCTACATTAGTCGCGTTGGCGAACGCTGCGCGGATGCTTGCCGCCGCATCAACTACCGCGGTGCGGGCACGTTCGAGTTTCTTTATGAAAACAACGAGTTTTACTTCATCGAAATGAACACGCGGATTCAAGTCGAACATCCGGTGACCGAGGAAACCAGCGGCATCGATCTGGTGCAAGCGCAAATCCGTGTCGCCAATGGCGAAAAACTGTGGCTCAAGCAACGTGAAATTGAAGCCCGCGGTCATTCGATCGAGTGCCGAATCAACGCGGAAGACCCGTTCAAATTCACTCCCTCCCCCGGCAAAATAACCAATTGGCACCCCCCGGGCGGGCCCGGCATTCGTGTCGATTCACACGCATACTCGGGCTATACCGTTCCGCAGTATTACGATTCGATGATCGGCAAGGTGATCGCCAGCGGTGATACTCGGGAGCAGGCCATCCGGCGCATGCGGATCGCGCTTTCTGAGATGATGGTCGACGGCATCAAAACCAATATTCCGCTGCATCAGGAATTGATGCGCGACGAACGATTCATTCAGGGCGGCACCAGCATTCATTACCTCGAAGAGAAACTCGCCGCGCGTGCGGAAGTTGGTCGGAAGTAGCTGGAGCAGCGCCGATGTGGGTATCCGTTGCGCTGGAAACCGAGGCTGAACGCGCCGACTCACTGGCTGACGCCCTGCTTGCGGCTGGCGCCATCTCCGCCAGCGTGGAAGATGCGCATGCCGGTACCGAACTCGAAACTCCCCAGTTTGGCGAACCCGACAGCCTTTCCGGCGCAACTGCCGCGCCACTTTGGGAGCGAAGCAAGGTCGTCGCGCTGTTTGAACCGTCCGACGCGCTTCTCGGCCGTATTGCCGCGGCAGCGCACGCAGCGGGCATCGTGGACTTGCCGGAAATCGAACTCAGCGACGTCGCCGAACAGGATTGGGTGCGCCTGACACAATCGCAATTCGACCCGATCCGTATCACCGAACGACTTTGGATCGTGCCATCCTGGCATCTCGCGCCCGACCCGGATGCGATCAATTTGATTCTCGATCCCGGCCTCGCCTTCGGTACCGGCTCACATCCGACCACCTTTCTGTGCCTCGACTGGCTGACGCAAATGGCCTGTGCCGGCAAAAGCCTGCTCGACTATGGCTGCGGTTCCGGCATTCTGGCAATCGCCGCGGCTCGCCTTGGCGCTTCGCCGGTACTCGGTATCGATATCGACCCGAATGCGTTGACTGCGGCCAGGGACAATGCCGCGGCAAATCACGTTGACCTTCATCTACGCCACTCAGGCCAACCGCTGACCGAGCGCTTCGATCTGGTGGTTGCCAACATTCTTACCAATCCCTTGTGCGTACTTGCACCCGTGCTCGCGCAACGTGTCACCGCAGGCGGCTACATTGCGCTCTCCGGAATTCTGGAAACCCAGGCGCAACAGGTCATCGACGCCTATGCGCCTTTTCTCCCGCTGCGGATCGGAGCAACCCGCGACGGCTGGGTGCGCATGGAGGGTGGTCCATGCTAAGCCGTTGCCCGTCCTGCGAAACCACGTTTCGCGTTACGCCGGAACAACTGAAGGCCAAACAGGGCCGCGTACGCTGTGGTTCGTGCCAGCACGTCTTCAATGCCATCAACACCCTGGTTGATGAAACCACATCGCCGCCGCTGCCTGCCTCGCAGCCGTCATTTGCCTACGCGATACCGGAGTTTCTGCTGCCTGAATCCGCACGATCAACCCCGATGCCACCGCCGATTGCAGATTCAGACGGCCATCGTGAAGTCCGCATGACGCGCACTGATGAACCGATGCCGTACGCCGTGCCAACGGATGATCAGTCGCCTACACCTGCAATCCCTGACGATGTCGTCATATTGCCTGAAACTCTGCCCGCTCTGAAGGCAAAAGTACGGCGGAGTGCGGCACCCATTCTCGCTGACGACACTTCGCCGCTTGAGCCACTGTTGCATGATGACGGGATTGCGCCTAGTCGCTGGCCGTGGGCTATCGGCATCATCGTGGCGCTGGCCGGCATGCTCCTGCAGGGCACTTACCATTACCGCACCGAACTGGCCACGCTGGCACCCGGCATCAAACCGACGCTTGAATCGCTGTGCGATCACTTCCAATGCACTGTGGACCTGCCGAGCAAAGTCGACTTGCTCAGTATCGAAACCTCAGACCTTCATCCCTCCAGCGCCAATCAAAAGAGCCTTCTGGAACTCACCGCCACGCTGCACAATCGCGCCCCGTTTGCCCAGTCCTGGCCACATCTCGAACTCACACTGACCGACACCGGTGACACAGCGCTGGCGCGCAGGATCATTGCGCCGTCAGACTACCTTTCGCGAGGAACACCACAGTCTGTCGGCTTTGCCGGTGGTGGCGAGATTGCCGTCAGCGTATTCTTCGATGCCGGCGAGCTTACTGCGACCGGCTACCGCCTCTATCTTTTCTATCCCTGAGAGCCTACTCCGCCATGAACACACTTATCTGCGGTTCCATCGCCTACGACACAATCATGGTCTTCAACGACCACTTCAAAAATCATCTGCTCCCGGACCAATTGCACATCCTGAACGTCTCGTTTCTGGTCCCCGAAATGAGACGTGAATACGGCGGCTGCGCCGGCAACATTGCCTACAACCTGAAACTGTTGGGAGGCCATCCGTTGATCATGGCCAGCGTCGGCGAAGACAGCGGAATGTATTTGCAGCGACTCAAGGCGCAGGACATTTCGACCCGTCATGTCCGTGAAATCGCCAGCAGTTTTACTGCTCAAGCCTTCATCACAACCGATCTCGCAGACAATCAGATCACCGCGTTTCATCCCGGTGCAATGAATTTCTCGCATGAGAATCATGTTGCCGACGCGCAACAGGTCAGTCTCGGCATCATCTCGCCCGACGGTCGCGACGGCATGCTGCAACACGCGCATGAATTTCATACCGCAGGCGTTCCATTCATTTTTGACCCGGGTCAGGGCCTGCCCATGTTTAACGGCGACGACCTGCGTCAATTCCTTGCCTTGGCCGATTACTGTACCGTCAACGACTACGAAGCGAAATTACTGGTGGAGCGTACCGGACTGAGTCTTGGCGAACTTGCAACGTCGGTGAAGGCCCTCATCGTCACGCTGGGTGGCGAAGGCTCTCACATCTACACCGGTGGCCACCGCATCGATGTGCCCTGCGTCAAACCCGAGGCGCTGGTCGACCCCACCGGCTGCGGTGATGCCTACCGCTCTGGACTGCTCTTTGGCATATCACAGCATTGGGACTGGCTCAAGACGGGACAACTCGCATCGCTGATGGGCTCGATCAAAATTGCCCATCGCGGCGGACAAAATCACGCGCCGAAACGCAATGAGATTGCCGAGCGATTCAGCGCTGCATTTGGTACAACGCTCTGGTAACTGCCCAAATTTGCGAGCCGCGAACTTGTGCCATCACCGCAACGCAAGAATCGGAGATGTAGCCAAAAAGCTATCGCAGGTCACCAAAGTCAAACCGTCGATTTCGGTCTGGGCCACTGAAATTCCGGCAAATCGATCACCGTGCGCACCGGCATCGCGGTTAACGCTACATCGCCAATGAGCGGCCGAGCGCCCGACGCCTTTACGCGCGTCGCTTGGTTCCGACTCGAATAGTTTGTTCGCGCACATTTTCATTAAATACCTGCCCGTTATAGATCTGCGGCCAGTTCTCGGGTCAACTCGCCGGCGGGAACTTCCTTGCACCCGCTCGCATTCTGGCCAGACCACAGGGGCGAGAAATCACCTGAGCCTTGGTGTTCAGCTTTGGCGCGCAATGGCGCGATGGCTGCAGTGGCTAGAGGGAAGGCTGGTGCATCGGCGCTGATCGGGCCAAGTTCTCTCATGATGCGGTTCATGATTCCGCGGGCAGGTCGGCCAGTGAAAAGATTTGTGAGCGCCGTGTGGCGGGCAGCGTCACTCTTCAGCGCGGCGCGATGGACGACGCTTGTTGTGGCTTCATGGCAGAGCATGTAAGCCGTACCAATTTGTACACCGGCTGCGCCGAGTGCCATGGCAGCTGCGACACCTCGTGCATCCGCTATGCCGCCGGCGGCAATCACTGGAATTTTTACTTGCCGCACGATCTGCGGCAAAAGTGCAAACGTGCCAACTTGCGTACTTAGGTCTTCCGTCAAGAAAATACCGCGATGTCCCCCCGCCTCGAGGCCTTGGGCAATGATGGCATCGACTCCCTGCGCTTCGAGCCAGAGCGCCTCGTCGACTGTAGTTGCCGAAGAGAAAATCTTCGAGCCCCAGGACCTCGCGCGGGCGAGCAAGTCGGCCGATGGCAAACCGAAATGAAAACTCACCACGGCGGGCTTAACCTCGTTTAGCAGGTCGGCAGCTTCAAAGCTGAAGGGGGCACGCCCCGGAGCAATCGGAATGTTGGCTAAATCGAGTCCGTACTCGTCGTAATATGAGGCGAGGCTAGATCGCCATTCCGCTTCCCGTTCCGCACTGGGCGTGGGTGGCGTATGGCAAAAAAAATTTACGTTGAATGGATTACTGGTACAAGCACCGATTACCGCCAACTCCTTGCGTATTGCATCAAGACTTAACGTGGCACAGGGCAGCGAACCTAGGCCGCCCGCATTTGACACTGCCACCGCCAGAGCGCTGCCTTGCACGCCCGCCATCGGAGCCTGAATGATTGGTAGTTCGATTCCTAGAAGCTGTTGCAGCGTCATCGCCTGAACTCCGCTTGCTTTACGTCCACAGGACGATCGTGTCGAAGCATGACTTTACCGAGAATCCGGCCATGGCGTCTTGCGCGCCAACGGAGAGTTCAGCGGGCTTCGCCGGCATTTTGGCGAAGCCCGCTGGAACGCCGGGTTCGACCACGCGTATGAATGAGCCAATGGTTTACGCCGGAGAATGATTTTTGAGCCACTCGCGCAAGGCTGAGTCCACGCGGGTTTGCCAGCCCTCGCCACT
>CAZAGR010000089.1:0-8876 GCA_964484585.1 uncultured Propionivibrio sp.
CGCGCAACGCCATCCGGAACGGGTGATCGATGCAGAGTGGGGTGCCCAGGCTGCGCCTAGTGCCCATGGGCCGGAATCGGATGCTGGAACGGGAAAACGAATTTACGCCACTGATCTGGTAGTCGATGCGGTCGACCGTCAGGGATTGCTTCGAGATGTCTCGGAAGTGTTGTCGCGCGAACGGATAAATGTCACCGCCACACGCACGCAGTCGAGCGCAGGCAGCGCGCGGATGACGCTCACCATCGAGTTGTCCGGACAGCAGGCGCTGCAACGCGTCATCAGTTTGCTGCGTGAGGTGCCGGGAGTTGTCACGATCCGGCGGGCTTGACGGCTGCAGCGCGCAGCCAGGCCAGCTGGGCAAGTGTTTCGCGAACCAGGCAAGCTGCGACATTCAGAGTCGGATCGACTAATTGACCGCGCCCGATGCGCCGGAACTGCTGGTAATACCAATAGGTGGCACCGAAGCCGTTGAGCATCTTGACGATACCGGAGGACGAGTGGGGCCCCAGCCAGCCCGGACCGAGACGCAGTTGCTTTTCCCATTGCTTCGGCGCCGGCAGGCTGCCATCGAGCAATTGCTTGACACACTGCAGATCCACGCAAAGCGGGCGTCCGATACCGATCATTGAAATGCCATCGCTGGTGATGGCTTGCTGCATTGCCGCGGCGGAGCGAAAGCCGCCGGTTACCATCAGGGGAACGCTCACCACCTGGCGCAGTTGTGCGGCGAAATCGGCGAAATAGGCTTCGCGCGCGGCCGTCGATGAGGGCACATCGCTCAGGTCCGGTTTCTCCATGCCCTCCATGTCCATCATTCGTGCCTGCTCGTAATTGCCGCCGGAGATTTCGATCAGGTCAACCTGATGTTCGGCCAACCACTGCACCACCTGCT
The DNA here is from genome assembly GCA_964484585.1 of uncultured Propionivibrio sp. Lineage (GTDB taxonomy): Bacteria > Pseudomonadota > Gammaproteobacteria > Burkholderiales > Rhodocyclaceae > JADKHX01. The sequence continues at coordinate 896 of CAZAGR010000089.1, forward strand.
TGCATTCGGCAAACGAAAAACCGCCCTTTTGAAAATCGGCGGAATTAAGTTTGACGGTAACCGTGTACTTGGCACCCGTTTTAGCCCGGACGGCCTTGACCGTTTCCAACAACATGCGTGCGCGATTTTCAAGACTGCCGCCCCAGGCGTCGGTACGTTGATTCGCGCGCGGATTGAGAAAGGACGAGAGCAGGTAGCCATGGGCGGCGTGAATCTGCACGCCGTCGAAACCGGCATTCTGGGCGGCCGCGGCAGCGGTGGCGAAACGTCTGATGAGATCCAGAATCTCCGCCTCGGTCAGCGCCTGTGGCACACCGAAAGCTTTGCCCGGCAGCGCGACCCTGATTGCTGACGGCGCTTTCGGTGAGGGGTTCACTGTGGTCTGAGTCTGCCGCCCGGCGTGACTGATCTGCATCCATATCTTGGCCCCACCCGATTTCGCCGTTGTCGCCCAAGCGCTAAGCGCGGCGTGCATTGCGACATCCGGCTCGCGATCAATCACCACATTGCCCGGTCGCTCGAGATGCAGGCGGTCAATTTGCACATTGCCAGTGATCAATACGCCACAGCCGCTGTCCGCCCAGGCCGCATAAAGGCGGTTCAGCGCTTCACTCGGGTAGGCGCGCGAGTCGGCAAGACCTTCGGTCATTGCTGCTTTGGCGATCCGATTCGGCACATGTTGGCCGTTCGGGAGGGAGAGTGGCGCTTTCAGGCTTTGGTTGGGCATGGTTGGAGTCTCATTGAGCGTGGAAAAAGCGGTTGACCACGGGGAGCACGGGGAAAAGCAAAGCAATGCTATTGTTTTTGAATTCCCCGTGTTCCCCTTGGTTAAAGGTTTCCAGTTTTTATCGTTGCAGGGAGGCAATATTTTAGCGGTGTGATGGGCGAGGTGCCGTCCCGCTGGCGCCGACTTTTTTGCGCTGTGTTCAATGCTCTCCGCTCATTCGTGCAGCCGCATATCCGCTAGCAGCATATCCTGGGCGCAAATACGCCGCCTGCCGGTGCGAATCTCATAGCGACCATCGCCATCCATCACCCACGACTGGCAGTTGTCGGCGAGGTAGGATCGCAAGCCTTCTTTCAGAACGCGCCGTTTCAGTCGCGGGTCGAGTACGGGAAAGCCGATCTCAATGCGGCGGAAGAAATTGCGCTCCATCCAGTCGGCGCTGGACAGATAAATTTCCTCGCCGCCTTCGGCGTGAAAGTAGTAGATCCGGTGGTGCTCAAGAAAGCGGCCGATGATCGAGCGCACTTTGATATTTTCCGAAAGGCCCGTCACGCCGGGTCGTAGCGCGCAGACGCCGCGGACGATGAGATCAACTTTGACTCCGGATTGGCTGGCCTCGTAGAGTGCTTCGATGATTTCCGGCTCGACCAGCGAGTTCATTTTGGCAATGATGCGGGCTTTTCGCCCCGCCTTTGCCGCGGCGGTCTCCGACTGAATTGCCGCGACCATGCTGCGATGAAGCGAGAAGGGCGCCTGCCAGATGTGTTTAAGCGTTCCTGCCTTGCCCAGTCCGGTGAGTTGCTTGAATATCTCGGCCACGTCGGCGGCAATTTCCGGGTTGCAGGTCAGTAGGCCAAAATCGGTATAAAAACGTGTGGTACGTGGATGGTAATTGCCGGTACCGAGATGAATGTAGTGGCGGAATCCACCTTCCTCGCGACGCAACACCATCAGCATCTTCGCATGCGTCTTGTAGCCGACAACACCATAGACGACATGGGCGCCGACTTCTTCCAGCTTAGCGGCGATGGAGAGATTGGCTTCTTCATCAAAACGTGCCATGAGTTCGACCACTACCGTTACTTCCTTACCTTTTTGCGCTGCTCTGAGCAACTGTTCCATCAGCACCGAGTCGGTACCGGTTCGGTAGACGGTCATCCGTATCGCCACGACGCTGGGGTCATCTGCCGACTGCTTGAGCAGTTCGACGACGGGATCGAAGGACTGGAACGGGTGATGGAGCAGGATGTCCTGTTTACGGATGCTGGCGAAGATGTCAAAACGCTTGGCCAGGGCGCGTGGCAAACCAGGTTGGAAAGAGGAATACTTCAGGTCGGGGCGGTCGACCCCGTCCGGAACCGATATCAAACGTACTAGGTTGACGATCCCCGGTGCGCGATAAAGGTCGTCCGCGGCCAGCCCGAACTGTGTCATCAGGAAGTCAGTCATCGGCTCTGAACAGTTATCGGCGACCTCCAGGCGTACGGCATCACCAAAATGACGTTGTGGCAGTTCGCCCTGCAGCGCGGTGCGCAGGTTTTTCACTTCTTCATCATCGACAAACAGGTCGGAGTTGCGTGTGACTCGGAACTGGTAGCAGCCGAGCACTGTCATTCCGGCGAACAGTTCGTCCACATGTTTGTGCAGGATGGACGAGAGGAAAACATAGCCGTAGTCGACCCCGGTCAGTTCTTTTGGTAACTGGATCACGCGCGGCAAGGCGCGGGGTGCCTGAACGATGGCTGTGCCGGAGTTGCGGCCAAAGGCGTCTGTTCCCTCCAGCTCGACGGCGAAATTCAGGCTCTTGTTCAGCACTCGAGGGAACGGGTGTGAAGGGTCGAGCCCGATCGGCGTCAGTACCGGCATGACTTCGCGGAAGTAAAAATCGCGGATCCACTTGGCCTGTTCGGCCGTCCACGTATTGCGGCGCAGAAAGCAAATGCCCTCGGTGGCGAGTGCCGGCAGGATGACATCATTCAGCAGCCGGTATTGGTCGCCAATCAGTTGGTGCGCTTCTTTGACTACGCGGCGAAAAACTTCCTGCGGTAGCAGTCCATCCGGGCCGGAGGCATGAGATAAGAGCTTTATTTGCTCCTTGAGGCCGGCGACACGGATTTCGAAGAATTCATCAAGATTGGAGGACACGATACAAAGAAAGCGCAGGCGCTCGAGCAAAGGCACCGTCTGGTCGGCAGCCTGAGCGAGAACACGCCGGTTGAATGCCAGCAGAGAGAGTTCTCGATTAATGAAGTTTTCCGGGTGATGCGGGTGCGTGATGGTCATGGCAGTGGTCACTCGATAGCTCGCTTGCTTTGGGCGCGGGGCAAAAATGTGCTCGACGATGCACGAATTATGTTGCAGATTCATTTCAAGCGCATTGCGCGACACGCTCGCGGCAAACTCGCGACAAACTCGCGACAAACTCGCGACACCGGAGGCTCGCCTCTGGTTAGAATCAGGGTATGAGTTCTGAATTGATTGCCGCCGTCGACTTGGGGTCGAATAGCTTTCGTCTGCAGGTCGGACGTGTGGAGGGCAACCAAATTTACCCGCTCGATGGACTTAAGGAGGCGGTTCGCCTGGCGGCGGGCCTGAGCGAAAACAAGTTGCTCGACGAGGCATCGCAGAAACGTGCGCTGGACGCCCTCTTGCGGTTTGGCCAGCGATTGCGAGGGTTCGCGCCGGGCGCGGTGCGGGCCGTGGCCACAAATACTTTTCGCGTCGCCAAGAATGCGCCGATTTTCCTTGAGCATGCCGAGCGTGCGCTTGGTTTCCCAATCGAGGTCATCGCTGGCCGTGAAGAGGCCCGACTTATCTACCTTGGCGTGGCGCATAGCCTGCCGAATCCGGCGCGGCAACAGTTGGTGGTGGATATTGGCGGCGGATCGACTGAGTGCATCATCGGCCGCAACATAGAGCCACTGGCATTGGAATCTCTTTACATGGGCTGCGTCAGTTACACGATGCGGTTCTTTGCGCACGGTCGAGTCGATCGAAAATCGTTCAAGGAAGCGGAACTGGCGGCCAGGCGGGAATTGCAGACGGTTGTCTATCCGTTTCGTGAGCTCGGCTGGGATGAGGCGATCGGATCCTCTGGAACCGCCAAAGCCTTGGTCGAGTTGCTTGAATTGAACGGTTTTTCCAAGCGAGGCATCACCCGTACCGGCCTTGAGAGCTTGCGCGCTGCACTCTGCGATGTCGGTGATCTGTCGCACGCCAAACTTCATGGGCTGCGTAGTGATCGCATTCCGGTGCTGCCGGGAGGCCTGGCAATCATGCTGGCTGTGTTCAAGGAATTTGGTCTGGAGCGAATGGACTTTTCCGAAGGCGCTTTGCGGCTAGGCGTCTTGTATGACCTCCTTGGCCGTTACCACCATGAAGACTTGCGCACCGCGACGGTCAAGAACTTCATGCATCGCTATCAGGTTGATTCACGACAGGCGAAACGGGTGATGCAAACCGCGACGGACTTGCTGCGACAGCTAGTTCCGGCGACGAGCGATGAAAATCATCCTGATGCCCAGTTCTTGACATGGGCCGCACATTTGCATGAAATCGGCGTTTCGGTCGCGCATTCCAGTTATCACAAACATAGCGCCTACATACTGAACCATGCGGACATGCCCGGGTTCTCGAAACGTGATCAATCGCGCTTGGCGCGGCTGGTGCTGGCACATCGCGGCAAGCTCGAGCGGGCGCAGCCTTTGCAAGGCGAGGCCTCGGAATGGACCTTGATTTTTTGCCTGCGCATCGCGGCGCTGCTGCATCGAGCCCATGATGCCTCGCCTCCACCACCGCTGACGGTTTCGTTTATCGAGCGCGGTTTTCAATTGGAACTGGACTCCGAGCGGCTTGCGAAGGCTCCGCTCACTGCTGCTGCGCTGGCTGACGAGGCGGCGCAGTGGTCTTTGGTCGGTGGCGTTCTGAAGCTAAAGCCGGTTTGACGCGACGCTACGTCGCGTTTCCCGTGATTGCCGTGATCAGCTGCTTCATCCAGAATGACTCGTCAGATTCAGAGCTACAGCTTCGGCCACTTTGATGCCATCGATTGCGGCCGAATAAATTCCCCCAGCGTAGCCGGCGCCTTCTCCTGCGGGAAACAAGCCGCGTGTGTTCAGGCTTTGAAAATCAGCGCCACGGGTCACCTGAACCGGCGACGAGGTGCGGGTTTCAACGCCAGTTAACAATGCATCGTCCATGGCAAAGCCGCGAATTTTTTTGGCGAATGCGGGCAGTGCCTCGCGCAGTGCGGTTACGGCAAAATCGGGCAAACACTGGGAAAGGTCGGTCAATTGAATTCCCGGTGTGTAGGACGGCAGCACGGCGCCGAGCGAGGTCGACGATCGGTTGCGGAGGAAATCGCCGACCAATTGTGCCGGGGCAGAGTAATTGCCGCCGCCGGCGGTGAAGGCGAGTGATTCCCAATGTCGCTGAAAGGCAATACCGGCGAGCGGGTTGCGGGGTTCGCCGTGATCGCGGGTGTAATCGCTGGCGTAATCGCTGGTGTAATCGTCAGGTGTCACGCCAACGACCAGGGCGCTGTTGGCATTGCGTTCGTTGCGTGAATACTGACTCATGCCGTTAGTGACCACGCGTTCAGGCTCGGACGCCGCTGCCACCACGGTGCCGCCGGGGCACATGCAGAAACTGTATGCGGATCGATCATTGTTGCAGTGATGCACCAGCTTGTAGTCCGCAGCGCCGAGCAGGGGGTGGCCGGCATTCTTGCCAAAGCGAGCGACGTCAATCAGTGATTGCGGATGTTCGACCCGGACACCAATGGAAAAGGGTTTGGCTTCCAGATGAACGCCTTGCGTATGCAGCATCTCAAACGTGTCGCGCGCGCTGTGTCCGACGGCCAGAACAACATGATCTGCTGCAATGTGTTTGCCGCCGGCAAGCGTCACGCCGCGTACCTGACCACGCTCAATATCAATTGTTTCGACCTTGCTTTGAAAGTGGATTTCACCACCCAGAGCGATGATATCGGCTCGTATGTTTTCCACCATTGTCACCAGGCGAAAGGTGCCGATGTGGGGTTTGCTGACGTAAAGAATTTCCTCGGGTGCCCCGGCCTTGACGAATTCGGTCAGGACTTTGCGACCGCGATAGTCCGGGTCCTTGATCTGGCTGTACAGTTTCCCGTCGGAAAATGTGCCTGCGCCACCTTCGCCAAACTGAACATTGGATTCGGGATTGAGCTGGCGCTGACGCCAGAAACCCCAGGTGTCTTTAGTTCGTTCGCGCACAGCCTTGCCACGCTCAAGAATAATGGGGCGGAAACCCATTTGCGCCAGAATCAGCCCGGCAAACAGGCCGCAGGGCCCCGTCCCGATAACGACCGGGCGTAATCCGCCGTTATTGCCGCCATTCGCGACGAAACGGTAGGCCATGTCCGGTGTGTCGACAATGTGGCGGTCCCCATGCAATCTGGCGCGAACTTCACGCTCGTTGAGAATGTCGACATCGACAGTGTAGATCAGGCTGATGGCGGAGGGCTTGCGCGCATCGTAGCTGCGCCGAAAGACGGTGTAACCGGTCAAGTTTTCCTGCGCGATGCCAAGTCTGGAAAGAATCGCGCGTTTAAGCGCGTCTTCAGCGTGATCCAGCGGGAGTTTGAGTTCGGTGATTCGCATTGTCAGGCCATGTGGAGTGCGAAGACAGTAGAGCAGGGATTATAAAAGTCGGCGCTGGCGGCACGGCGCGGCGAATAAGGTTAAAAACTCGGGTAAAAAAAAAGGACAGCCGGAGCTGCCCTTTTTCAGAACTCATGCAAGTAAATCTACTTGACGCGATTTTTGTATTCCGCGGTGCGCGTATCGATTTCAATCTTGTCGCCAATTTCGACGAACATTGGCACCGGCAGTGTGAATCCGGTGCTGATCTTGGCCGGTTTCATGACCTTGCCGGACGTGTCGCCTTTGACCGCCGGTTCCGTGTATATGACTTCACGCACGACGCTGTTGGGCATTTCCACGGAAATGGCTTTGCCGTCGTAGAACACGACTTCGACAGACATGCCATCTGCGAGGTAGTTGATGGCGTCGCCGAGGTTGTCACCTTCGACTTCGTACTGGTGATATTCCTCATCCATGAAAACATACATTGGATCGGCGAAGTAGGAATAGGTGCATTCCTTGCGATCCGGGACGACTTGATCGAATTTGTCATCGGCCTTGTAGATGGCCTCGGATGCCGCGCCCGAGAGCAGATTCTTGAACTTGAATTTGACGACAGCCGAGCTTCGGCCCGATTTGTTGTATTCAGCTTTTTGCACAACCAGCGGGTCGTTGCCAACCATCACGACGTTGCCGGGGCGGAGTTCTTGAGCGATTTTCATGTGGGTTCTTTGCAGCGGGGGAATTTTGAAAACCCGCTATTTTAGCCGCGCGAAGCAATAACGCACAAGTCTTGTCGCCAGATCAGATTGCGCGATCAGTGTATTGGCCCATTGCTGAGCATGCGGCCGCAGGCTTGGCAGCGCAGCCTCATAGGACGGCCAGTCGAGATTTCCGCGGCCATTCCACGCTTGCCAGAAGTTGCACAACGCCGTGGCGCTAGCGCCGGCTTTTTCCATGTAAAGGGCCAGAAAGTTGTCGAGTTTGACCAAGTGCGTGTTCTCGCTCTGTGGGTACGCCTGCCAGACCAGTGGTTGGCCGGCTAATTGGGCGCGTACAAAGGAGTCTTCGCCACGTACGAAATTGAGGTCGCTAAGCCAGAGTAACTCGTCGTAGTGCTGTTGGCTGAGGTAGGGAAGAGGATGCAGGCGCAGATTCCCCTGCCGTTGGGGGATTCCCTCGTTTCCCGGCAGCAAAACAAGAACAGGTCTGCCCGACTCCGCCCAGGCGGCATAAAGAGCCGGAAGCGCCGGGTTGGAATAGCTAAAGAGCGAGACAACGAATTCGTTGACTTCTTTAGGCGGCAAGCCGAGTTGGTCACGAAACGTCATCGGATCAAATTCCTGCTTTCGTTGCTGATAGTCGTTTTCGCGTAACAGTCCGCCGCTTTTTTCGACGAAACCGGGAAAGTAAAAGTGCTTGATCAACGGCAACTGCGGGTGGGGCGAGCTCATGCCGTGGCATTCTGCACTCCAGGCTTCGGCCGACAAGTATTCGAGGTTTAGCCATACAGGCGGGGTTGCTCGACTTGCCATTGACAGTTGATAAGGTGCCGGCAGTTCGCAGGCAAACGCCTCAATGACCACATCGGTATCTGCGCTGATCGCTGCGCTGGCGTCGGCGATGACCACGGGCG
>CAZAGR010000090.1:0-8838 GCA_964484585.1 uncultured Propionivibrio sp.
GAACGGGTTGAACCACGCAAGGAGTTCGAGTCCGCGGCGATGCGCTTCATCAATCCAGAACGTCAGCGGATCATAAAACGGTTCAGGCGCCTGTCCTTGTTGGCCGGTGAGGTATTCCGACCACGGCTCAAGGTTTGATGAATAGAACGCGTCTGCGGCCGGCCTGACCTGCAGCACCACCGCATTGAGGCGCATGGAGTAGGCCGTATCGAGCAGTTTCACGGCCTCGTTGCGCTGCGCTTCGGGAGTGAGTCCGGGGCGGCTCGGCCAGTCAATGTTGGCGACAGTGGCCACCCAGACTCCGCGAAATTCGCGCGGGGCGGCGGGTGGCGCCGAGAGAATGGATGACAGTTCTAAAGTCTGCGTTAAGGGCGACGTCAGCAACGGAAGGCGAGCGCATCCGGCAGCCTGCGCAGCCAATGCGGCTGTTGTTGCAAGAAAAGCGCGACGGTCAATCAAGGGTACGCCTCACGCTGCCTTCATTGATGCTCAACAGCGCATCGGCTTCGCCCGGCGCAATTTTCTTGCTGATGGCGACGACGGCAGTTTTGACGCGGTAGTTGCAGGATTCGAGCATGGCGAGCGCGGACTCTTCCGTTGCGCCGGTGATACGGACAACGAGTTGAACCGCGCGGCGATATAGCTTGGCGTTGGTCGGTTGCAGGTCGACCATCAAGTTGCCGTAGATTTTGTTGAGCCGAACCATGATTCCGCTGGACAGCGTATTGAGGGCGATTTTTTGCGCGGTACCGGCTTTGAGTCGCGTGCTGCCGGATATGATTTCGCTGCCGCTGTCGAGGGTGATGCCGATCTCGGCTTGTTGGGTAACCGGAGCGTCGATATTGTTGGCCATTCCAATAGTCAGGGCACCGGCACCCCGCGCAGTTTCATTTGCACCTAACACATAGGGTGTGGCACCCGATGCGGCCAGCAGGATAACCACATCGTTGGGCGTCGGGGCCAGGCCGGCCAGATCGGCGCTGCCTTGTTCGCGGTCATCCTCTGCGCCCTCGACCGCGCGGTACATGGCGCGGTCGCCGCCGGCGATCAGTGCGAGCGCCCGCTCGGGCGGCCAGGAAAAGGTCGGGAGTAGTTCGACACTGTCGAGCACACCCAGACGGCCAGATGTTCCTGCACCGACGTAAATCAGGCGTCCTCCGCGTTTCAGGCGTTCGGCGGCGGCGTCAATAGCCCGCGCCAGATCGCTCGCCGCGGCGCGTACGGATTCCACAGCGTTGAGTTGGTCATCGATGAAGGCGACGACCAGGTCGGCCGATGAATAAAGATCGAGTTCAGGATGCCGCGTATCGGGAGATTCGGTTTTCAGCATGTCAGCGGGTACTTTCAGTCAGGGTGGCCAGCAGTGCTGCAGTTTCCACGTCCGCTTCGCCATCAAAACGTATCGGGCGGTATTTCATTTGAAATGCCGCCAACACGTTTCGTGTTTCCAAATCGAGTTGTCCATGCTGCGGCACACGGAAGCCATGGGTCGCCAGTTTATTCTGGAACCACGTAATGTCTGGCGGGTGAATGGCAAATGTCGCCGCATGCTGCTTGACCCGCTCTTCCGCAGGCCAGGGAATCAGGCCTTCGTCAGCTAGGCGTTGCCATGGGAATAGCGGACCGGGATCCTGCTTCCATTGCGGCAGAATATCGCTGTGACCGACGATACGATCAGGGCGAATCTGGTGGCGTTTTACAATGTCTTTGATCAGCGGAAGCAGGACCGAAATCTGCTTCTCCGGATAGGGCTCCCAGATGCGTCCTTGAGGTGTCTCGGTATAGCCGCGGTTCACGATTTCGATTCCAATCGAACTGGCATTGAGTTGTGTAAATCCACGCCATTCGCTCGGCCCGGCATGCCATGCGCGGCGATTTTCGTCGACGAGACGATAAATGGTCGGTTCGGCACCGTCGCTAAGCAGGTAATGCGAGCTGACTTCGCCCTGCGTAAGGATTTTCAGCGAGGACTCAAAATCGCCGACTGTGTAGTGAAGTACCAGAAACAGAATCCGGCTGTCTTGCCCGATCGAGGTGTGGCTGGAATTGATCTGTGGGCCGCTGGCACAGGCGGTGAGCAGCGAAATCAGCACAAGCGCGAGCAGTCGTTTCATGATGTGGTTTTGAATGAAGTGTGTTCAGTGGTGGCAGTGGCGGGTTCGTTTGGCTGGTCGCCACTGAAAAGGTGCTCGCGGATCATCAACAGCGCACCTTCAACGGCATCGCCGGCAGGCGGGTTGCAGCGGGCGCGCGTTTGTTCCGGGAGTAAGGAGTGCAGCCGCTCGCCGATACTGCCGAGAACGGTGAGCGGCAGGCAACCCTCGGGATCCATGCCGATGACCAGGGCATTGAGCGCCGCCGCGGCTGTGTACAAAAGCTCGGTTGCTTTTGGATCGGATGCGGCCGAGTCGAAAATCGCCGGCGCCAGCGTGGCATAGTTGAACTGTATGGCCCCGGCTCCCCAGGCCAACATCTGGTCTCGCGTGCCGCCTGTGATCTCCCAGACCGAACGTGCCAACGGCCCCGTCGCCATGCGGCCATCAAGAGCGTGATGTGCAATGCGCAGCGCATGCAGACCCAGCCACGCACCACCGCCTTCATCGCCAGCGGGAAACCCCCAGCCGCCGACTGAAATGCGCCGCCCATCCTCATGGCGTGCCAGGCCGATGCTTCCTGTGCCGGCAATCAAAATGGCACCCGGACGGCCCTGATGCGCGCCGGTTAGCGCCGTGTAGGCATCGGAATCGAGCTTCAGCGCCCCGTACATGTGCGCACGGCGCACGAACTCTTCGGCGCGCAGCCGAATTCCCGCGCCAGCCAAACCCATGCCGACCGCGCAGACATACCCCGGCGGCAGCGGCAGTTCGGCCACTTGAAACGACCGCGTGATGGCTTCGGAGGTGTTGGCAAGCGCCTGGTCGATTCCCTGCCCAAGACCCGATGGGCCGGCCTCGCCGATACCCAGACTCGCCCCTGCGGTGTCGGTCAGGCGCGCCCGGGTCTTTGTGCCGCCACCATCAACACCGATCAAAAAACGAATCTCAGCGTCGGGTACTACCTGGTAGCTTGTAGGATCTGGGTTAATCACGCGGGCACGAAATTTGGATGACGCAGTCGTCAGATAATACCAACACGATGGCCAACATGGGCGCCGGATTTGTGTTGAAATTGCGTTGGAATCGTGTCGAAATTGTGATCAGCAAAACCTTAGCGTGAGTTCCTGTTTCTCCAGTTTCTCCACATAATGTCTTGCTTTCCCCCGCGCTCCCCGCGGTTGGAATGAGGTTTTCAGGATAAATGATGAATCGTTTTTTTGGTGTCCTGGTGCGCACTGTGCTGATTTCGTCATGGGCGAGCGCGGAAACTGTGAAGCGGGCGCTTGAACTGGCTGATATGCACCGGCTCTACGAGTTGGCCGAGCCGCGGATATCGCCGGATGGTGAGTGGATAGCCTTTGTCGCGAGGTTCCACAACATGCGTCGGGATGCGAGCCAAAGCCGGGTTTGGCTGGTCGGTTACGACGGTACGCGAAAACAGGAACTGAACGAGATCGCTGAGAAGGAACAGGGCGAATCCCAGTGGGCGGTGCAATGGGGGCCGGAAGGTCACGTCTACTATCTGAGTGATCGCGGCGATAGCGGACCCCAGATTTGGCGGCAGGATATTGGCAAGATGCAGGTGAGTGGCGAAGCCAAACAGATCACGCATCAATCGGGCGGCGTCGGCGATTTTGTGGTCTCGCCCGATGGCCGAAGGCTGGCAATAATTGCGGCGGATCCGCTCCCCAAGATTGCTGAAGGCATGCCGGCACTGCCTTTGGTGACGGAGCGATTTCAGTTCATGGAGGGCGATGATGGCGTATTCCTTGATGACCGGCGCAGTCATCTGTATGTCGTCGATGTGCAAAATGGCGAAACCACTTTGCTGACGACTGGCGCGCATGATGAATGGCTGCCATCCTGGTCGCCCGACGGTCGGTCGATTGCTTACGTCAGTAAACGGGGGAACGATCCGGATCGGACAATTGATTTCAATATTTTTGTGGTTGATGCCCAGGCAGGTGCAGTCGAGCGCCAGGTGACTGATTATCCCGGCAGCGATCTGAATCCCTATTGGGGGTCGCGCCCTGCGTGGTCGCCCGATGGAAAACGCATTGCCTATCTGCGTAGTGGCGCGCCGAAATGGCTGGACTACGCCCCGCCACAGCTTGCGATTGTCGAACTCGACACGCGTGCCGTCAGTCAGCCGGCAATGCTTGATCGCTTCTTCTACACGCCGCATTGGAGCGTGGACGGGCGATCCATCTACGCGCTCAGGGAGGAAGCGGAAGCCACCCATCTGGTCAAAGTCGATTTGGACAGCAACACGCTCCACGAGATTACCTCGGGCAAGCGCTTCGAGGCCGGCTTCGATCTCGGGCGCGACGGGAAGCTGGTGGTGCTTGGCAATGATTCGTCAGCACCGTATGAAATTTTCGCCGTGGAGACAAATCTGCGGCTGCTCACTGCGATGAACGCGGGAGTGTTGGCAGACATTCAGATTCAGCCTGTTGAAGACCTGCGTTTTCGTTCGGCCGATGGAACCGAGATACACGGCCTGCTGGTCAAGCCTCGCGGCTACCAGACGGGGAAGCGCTACCCGACTATCGTGCGGCTGCATGGCGGTCCCGTGTATCAGTTCAGCCATGAGTTTATGTTTGATTGGCAGTGGCTTGCAGCGCAGGGCTATGCTGTGCTGGGTATCAATCCACGCGGAAGCTCTGGTCGAGGTTTTGATTTCTCGCGGGCGATCTACGCCGACTGGGGCAAGCTTGACGTTGCTGATGTCTTGGCCGGAGTGGATCATCTGGTCAATCTCGGTATTGCCGACCCCGATCGCCTTGGTGTCGGCGGCCACAGCTATGGCTCAATCCTCACCAATTACGTGATCGCCTCGGACACGCGATTCAAGGCGGCCACCAGTTCATCCGGAGGCAACAATAGTTTTGCCTTGTATGGTCTCGACATGTACGCGCGCGAGTACGAAATTGAACTGGGTACGCCGTGGAAGAATCCCGACGTCTACGCCCGCATCAGCTATCCGTTTCTGCATGCCGACCGAATTACCACGCCGACGCTTTTCCTCTGCGGCGCCGATGATTTCAACGTGCCCTGTGCCGGTGCCCAGCAGATGTACCAAGCGTTGCGCTCGCTTAAAGTTCCGACGCGTTTCATCCGCTTTCCGAAGCAGGGGCACACCCTGGACGTGCCAAGTTATCTGGAGTTCAGGCTGAAGAGTTACGGCGAATGGTATGAACGATTCGTGGGCCGCTGATCATCGCAAAAAGTCGGCGCTGATGAAGCAACTGCGCTACAAGGCGGTCGAGCAACAAACGCTCAGCTTTGCAGACTTGGGATTCCGCTTCGCGGGCAAGTCTTCTCGCCGCAGCGGCTGGCGATACGGCGTAAAAAAGCCGGCCCCAGTGGAGCCGGCTTTTCCCGAGGCAGGTGTGATCAGAATACCTTTAAGCGAGCAGTGATGTAGTACGTGCGGCCGCGCGGATCGGCGAATTTCGGATCGTAACCGACCTGAAAATATTGCGAGACGCGAGTCGATGGTGGCTCCTTGTCCAGCAAGTTCCGGATGCCAAAGGCCAGGTCGATATTCTTGATTCCGGACCAACCGGTGCGGAAGTCAAACGTCGAATAGGCCGCAACATCACGTTTAGCCGGATACGCCGGACTGATACTTGCCAAGTCCGTGTAATCCTCATAGGTGGCCGTGTAGTTGTTCGTCAACGATGCCGTCCAGGTGCCGCTGCTCCAGGCAACCGTCGCGGCATGTCGCCACCGTGGCGTTACGCCCAGAACCGCATACACACCGGCGTCGCTGACCGATGGCTGGCCGTTGAATTGATAGCCGTGTTTGGCGTAGTAGGTTCCGGAGAGCGACAGGTTAATCTTGCCAATCCCTGACAAATTCAATTTGTAGTCTGTAGCGAGATCAAACCCGGAGCCATAAATTTTGGCCGCGTTGATACGGGGAAGGTAGATGTAGGCAATCGGGAAATTGGGATTGACGCTTCCCTGAAAAAGATTGCCACAGGCATTCTGCGCACCGCAATCAAACGTGTAGCCGCCCGGGTAGTCGGCTGGGTTATAGCGATAGACAAAATCCTTGTTGGCCGCGTAATCATTGAAGATGGCATCTTCCGACCACTGCACAACAGCATCGTTGATCGTAACGTCAAAGTAATCCAATGAAGCTGAAAAATCCTTGACGGGCGAGTAGACCACTCCCAGTGAGAATTGCTTGGACTTTTCCGGTTTCAATGTCTCCGTACCCTGCGTGGCTGTCGCTTGCTGAATGTTGCATTCATCCTGCAGGCTGCCCACGGTGCTGTTGATCGCGTTGCCGTTCGGGCAACGTATGGGATCACTGAACGAACCGCCGGTGGCACCGTTCTCGGTGAATGGGCGCAGATTCTCATACAGCGTTGGTGCGCGGAAGCCCTTGCCGGCCGAGCCACGGATCAACAATTGGCTGGACGGTTGAAAGCGCAGACCAAGTTTCGGACTCAGATTGTTAAAGGACACACCGAAGCTGTTCTTGTAGTTGTCGTAGCGTGCCGCGATCTGGGCGTCCAGGGTTTTCAGAATCGGCACCGCGCCTTCTACGAACGCCGAGTAGACCTTGCGGCTACCGCTCACGCCGGGAATCGGGCCGTCGCCACCAACATCATCACCGATCAGCTTGGCGGGACCGGACTGCTGCGAGAGTTCTTCCTTGCGAAACGAGCCGCCGAAGGCGATCGCCAATGGGCCGGCCGGAAGCTTGGCGATATCTGACGACAGCTTGAAATCGAACATCTCGGATTTTGATAATGTCCAGTTTTCAGGGCCGGTGAGCGCTGCGCCAGCGAGTGCTGCTTTGCCGGCCGCGTCCAGTTCGCCGAAGACATTGATTTGACCGGATGCCAGGGCAGGTTCCAGAAGCGCTGCGCTGTATTGGCCCGGGCCGAAGCTGATCGTGCCGCTCATGCGTGCCGACGTGTAGGCAACGTCGTAGTCCCACTCGCCCAGATTACCCTTGGTACCAAAGACGAATCGATTGGCCTTGTTGTCGGTAACGTCGCTACGGCCGCCGCCGGCTGTAGTACGCCAGCGCCCACCAATATCGCCAACGGGTGTTACGTTGATCGTTTGCGTCAGTATCGTGCCGGCGGGCAGCACGGTTCCGTTAGGCAGGGTATGGTCGCCCGGGAGTTCATATCCAATGGGCAGCGTGATCAGTGGCGTGATGCCTTTTCCGGGGTAAAAGCGGCCGGATTCAGGATAAGCAAAACCAAAATTGGTGACCGGTGCCGGTGAATAGAAGGAGACGGAATGATCTTTCGTCTGCAACGCCTCTGCGTAAAGCTGCGCATTGTCATTCAGTTGAAAAGTTCCGCGTGCAACAAAATTGTCATGATTCATCTCAGGGATGATGTCGATGAATTTGACGTAGTCGGTATAGCAATTCTTCGAATCGCCGTCATCGAACAGGGCGGCCGATGGGAAGTTGCAGCCGGAATGACGCAACGGATTCACGCCGCTGTGGTCAACACCCTGGTTGTCGGTGAAGTTCAGATTGGGTATGCCGTTACGTGACGAGGCGAGGGTGAAGCCTAGATCAGGACGCTTGCCCGTGGCCGCGAAGGAGCGTTGCTGTGAAGTCAGACGCTGACCTTCTTCGTGATGCATGCTGAACAAGAGGTTGAAGCGGTCTTTTTCCAGATCGCCAAAACCGCCGAGCAGGCTGAAGGTCTTGGTGTTGCCGCCGCCGGCATCAACCTTGGTCTGATAGCCCGAAACCTCGAGGCCGCGGAAATCCTTTTTAAGAATGAAGTTGATTACGCCCGCAACCGCATCCGCACCATAGATTGCCGATGCGCCGTCGGTCAGAACTTCGACGCGATCAACGGCTGCCAGCGGAATGGAATTAAGGTCAATCACCGCATTGCCGAAACCGAAGTCAGCAACGCGTCGGCCGTTAAGCAGAACCAGTGTGTATTTTTCACCCAGACCGCGCAGATTGGCCGTCGATGCGCCGCCCGTCGTGCCAACGTTTTGCGATCCGGTACTGCCGCCGAAGTTGGATGGAATCATCGCTACCAATTGCTCGGCTGTGGTGGCACCCGTCCGCTCAATATCGGCCCGGGAAATGACTGTCACGGGCAGAGCGCCCTCGGTCGATGCGCGAGGAATCGCTGAACCGGTAATTTCGACTCGCTCTGCTTTTTGCTGGGCAAAAACCTGATGTGTCATTAAGGCGCTGCCCGTTCCCATGATGGCGATCGCAAGCGCTATGCGTTTCATTTTCATACTTCTAGTCTCCCGGGAAGGTTCTGCAGGTAGTCAAAACGAAGGGTCACGTCCGTCGCGGCACGCTTTGAATACAGGTGCCAAGCGCTTAAGATATTGCCTAGCTTGGCAATTTCGAACACGTGTTGCACACGGGAACACTGTAAGCAAGTATTACAGGCTTGTCAAAATTAGTCGATGATGCGTTGCGTGTCTGCAACAGTTTCAGTTTTTTTCCTCAATTTGGAAGACTTCGCCCCCTTCATGCAAGCTATTTACCTCTGCGACGCCGTACGCACACCCTTTGGCCGCTACGGGGGCGCACTGGCCGGAATCCGCGCCGATGAACTCGCAGCGCTGCCACTGCGGGCGCTAATCGAACGCAATGCGCATTTGCCGCCGGAAGTGGTCGATGAAGTTGTTCTCGGCTGTGCCAATCAAGCCGGAGAGGACAACCGCAATGTGGCGCGCATGGCGACGCTGTTGGCGGGTTTACCGCCCAGCGTGCCGGCGGTGA
>CAZAGR010000091.1:0-8818 GCA_964484585.1 uncultured Propionivibrio sp.
AGGTCGGTGCGGTAAAGAAGGGTGCCCGGCCCAATGTCGGTTGGGACCGCCACTACCTCACCACGGCGGTTTGTGGCTTGCTGATAGGAGTAAGGTACAAAGCGCGACTTGAATCGGCCAATGTTAAAAGGTGGACGAGACAAATCTTCCAATCCACCTCCTTGGGCAAAGCGTCCGAGGTAGCCGACTTCGAGTGCCATCACGTCTGGCAGATAAGCTGAGGTGGATAACGCTGTGGTCATTGCCGTGTGGTGATCGCTGAACTGACGGCTGATCACCTTGATCTCCACCAAGGGATGGAGTTTTTTCCAGGCGGGAATGGCAGACTTAACAATCTCGTCAACAGCAGGGTAGGCCGCTACTACCAAAGTTTGCTGTGCCATCGCAATCGGTGCAGATGTGATCCAAATTGCTAGCGCCAACAAAGCGAGTTTGCCCTGAATCATCTTACGAGTGATTCGCATTTTCCCTATCCTTTAGCTGCAACGGTCACGCAAGAAAACTGTTTTGTCGCAAAATGAAAGCGCTTTCAAAGTGTATTTTTTCCCAACGACCTTGTCAATGAAATTAGACGTGAATTTGGTGCACCGATCCAGGGCAGCCAAATCTCCATGGTTGCAGCATGCCTGCCCCTTAAACAGGCGCTGTGTTGCCCCGATAGTCGTTCAGGCGTCGTCGCCTTTGGTGATGTCGGAAAAGTTTCCCACGTAGTGAATGACGGATAGGTCGGGCGCTCGAATGGCCTCAATACTCAACATCTGGATGTATAGGGAACCATTTTTTCGTTTGTTCCACATCTTCCCTTGCCAATGACCATTTGTCTCTAAAGTTGCCCACATTCGTTTGTAGAAGAGCTTGCTTTGACGTCCTGACCTCAGCAGATCCCCGGGGGTTTGTCCAACAGATTCCTCGGACGTGTAGCCTGTCAGACGGGTGAAGGCCGAGTTCACTCTTTCGATAATCCCTGCCGGGTCGGTTATGATGATGCCAGTTTGCGTCTCTAAGGCAATTGCGGCGATACGCTGCTCAACTTGGGCCTCGCCAAGTGCGCGGGTTGAGCTACGTATGATCAAACGCGGTTTTGGCAGGCTGATCGTCGGTACTTCTCCGGCCAGCAGTTTCAGTAAGCACAGCGCTGACAATCGACCAGTCTCATAGGGGTTTTGACTCACGGTAGTCAGTGGAGGAATCGAATGCGCAGCCGCAGCCTGATCGTCGAAACCGACCAGGGAGATGTCGTTCGGCACATGTAGACCGTGCCGATGCAAGGCAAGCGCCGAGCCCAGAGCCATTTGATCGTTGGCTGCAAAAATAGCCGTGAACGGCTCATGAGTGTCAAAAAGACGCTCGACTGCCATGAGGCCACTTTCCTCAAGGTAATTTCCTGGCATTAGCAGAGCTGGGTTAGGTGAGACACCTGCGGCTTTTAAGGCGGCTCGGTAGCCACGCCGGCGCTCGAGGGCGTCGGGATGAGCCGGATCGCCCTCGATAAATGCGATCTGCCGATGACCGAGCGTCAACAGGTGATGGGTTGCCAGTTGTGCTCCCTGAAAGTTATCGAAGTCAAGTGAATAAAGATGCGGTCCCGAGATGTTGCGGCCAGTGACAACGACCGGCACGGCTTTGGACAAGTTTTGTAATGCCGCATCGCTGAGTCGCCCGGTCAAAATAATGAGTCCATCAACTCTCCGGGAAAGAAGCATATCTATACATCGCTTTTCCTCGTTTGCGTCCCAGTGACTGCTAACGAACAATGGGCTATAACCAGCTCCGCCCAGCTCCTCTTCAATGCCACGAAGCGCAACGCCATAAAACGGACTGTCGATTGCCTGAGTGACAACACCAATGCTCAATGTGCGGCCGCCAGCGAGGCCGCGCGCTACCGGGTTTGGTGTGAAGCCCAATTCCGCTATGGCACGGTCTACGGCTTCACGTTTCTTCTTGCTGACTTGCGCCGTGCCGTTCAAGATGCGCGATACAGTGCTAGGCGAGACGCCGCAGGCGTCAGCCACCATTTGCAGAGTTACTCTTACTCCGTGTAAGGCTTCATAGGGGTTCTTGGTGCTTGGTTTGTCTTTGGCGGCTTTTGTGGTCATCTGTAAAACGTCTTGCCAATCAATGGTTGAAATTCAGTAATCCTAAGAGAGAAATCTGCTGCCTGTCTTACTGCAATGACTAGACCAACCCAAATATCTAGGTGCAAGGTAGCAGCGATATCAGCGGAAAATAGCCGAATATCTTGGAATTCAACGCAGTCTCAGACCTCATTTCAATCAACTTCAAGTCAACCTTGTCATCAATTGCGCTGAAACGTATAGTAGCAGAGCTGAAAGCGCTTTCATATTTGCCTGAACTATATGTTTGAGGCAATTAATCAGCAACTGCAGGCCGAAGATTTTTCCTCAACCTGCAGCTAACACGTTCCGCTGATTGGTCAGTTGAGATCGGCAAGTCAAGCCACCTTGCATTGGGTACTCAAGAATGAACAAGATGTCCAGCCCGCCAAGCCTCATCTTGAAAATTTTCGCTTTATTTCTCGGTGGATCATTAGCGTGTTGGGTGAACGTGACGGCGGCGATGACAACGGGACGTAGCGATCTTCGTCCGCTGAGCGCCGAATTTACATCGCTGAAGGCTGTTGCCTATTCAGGTTATCGCGGGTCAGATCATCGCAGCCCCCCCACCCCAGCACAGGTTCTGGAAGACCTGCAACTATTGTCGTCAGGAGGATTCAAACTAATCCGTACCTTTGGTAGCGATGACTTTGATACTGGGGTGATACTAAAGACGATCCATGATCATCCGGAACTCGGGATAAAAATGCAGCTTGGCATATGGATTTCGGGTTCGAAGGCGACTAGCGATTCCGCCAATCGAGCGCAAATCGCCAAGGGAATCGCCTACGCTAATAAGTACCCAGAGATTATTTTGGCCGTGAGCATCGGAAATGAGGCTTTGGTTGACTGGTCCCTGCACATTCCTCCTGTTGACCTGATCAACTACATCAAAACCGTACGAGCAAGGATCGCTCAACCTGTTACGACCGATGACAACTGGGCAGTATTCGCCAACGTAAATGGCCAATACAAAACGAAGTCGCTCCTCAACGCGATTGACTTTGTGGCGCTCCACAGTTATCCATTGTCGGACAGTATCTATGACCCATCTTTTGCTTGGAAAAACGAAACAGTTGCTGCAAACCTGCGCGCGAATGCCATGATGGACGCCATGATTGCCAAAACCAAAGCGGACTTTGCTGCGGTCAAAGCCTATATGAAACTGCAAAAAGTCGAGCTTCCGATCATCATTGGCGAAGCCGGATGGAAAGCCGTGGGTGAAGAACACGACCGTGATCATGCTGTAAATCAAAAGATGTACTACGATCGTCTGATGTCCTGGAAGGATGGCCCTCGGCAGATTTTCTACTTTGAAGCGTTCGACGAACCGTGGAAACAGGGAGACAATGGCTGGGGACTGTTCGATGTCAATCGGAAGGCCAGATATGTCATACATGACTTATATCCAATTAGCGTCCAGGATGGGTCCATGTTTACCGAGGCTGATGCTGTCTACTTTGGTACCCAAACCGCCAGACCACGGGTAAAGGCTGATCGCTACTACTTGTTTTCTGATACGGTATCACCGGGATGGGCCTCTCCAGCAGGGGCTGATACGTCAGTTACCCTTTGGAAAGCTTGGGATACTCCAGCCAGCACCAGTGGTCGGGTAGTTATAAACGATGCACCGGAAGGCCGCCGCGCTTTTGAAATATCGCCGAAGCCCAACGCTGGGGTGTGGGGCTATTCCATTAATCTGCCCAACCCAGTCAATTTGTCGAACTTCAATAACGAGGGTGCCCGCTTAAATTTCAGTATCAAGACCACTTACACTGGATCGCTCGACGTCGGTTTTTCCACAGCAAGTCGCGACATGAATAAAACTGCTGCCGCCTATTTGCAAATAGCGCACGGTGACTACGGTTATCAGAATGACGGGACCTGGCATAGCGTATCGATACCGATTGCGACTATTGTCGCAAACGCAATCAGTCCGGATAGACAAGCCAGATCGGGGTCGATTAATACTGATTTGGTGACTAGCGGCTTTGTGATAGCGGATCGCTTTGCATCGATCGCGACTTCGGGTGATGCAAAGGCGCAGATTCTGATCGACAACGTCTACTGGTCAATGACTCCAGACACCACATTACCCGCTGCGGCCGCCCCCATCCGTTTTGCCTTCGATGAACCAGCAAATATCGCTATGAAGGTTTTTGGTTCGTCCACCACCCGTGCAACGTTCGCGGCCGATCCCGCGGGTGGAGGTGGTCGGGTCGTAAAATTCGTGAAAGCGGCAGACGCTGTTGAGTGGGCGGGGGTCCGAGTTTCGACCGCGCCAAATGACACCATTCCGGTAGTTGTATTTTCGACGACCAATAGAATTATGACCGTTCGTGTCTATTCACCAGCCGTTGGTACCAAGTTTCGGTTGAAGCTTGAAGAGTCGACAGATGGAAATCATTCGGTCGAAACCGACGCTGTCACTTCGGTCGCCAACACTTGGGAAACCTTGTCCTTCAATTTTGACAACAACTCCGGTACGAGTGCGTACACCACAAGCTATAAATACAATCGGCTATCGGTTTTCCCCAACTTCGGAGTTCTGGGTGCCAAGGTGGGAGTACAAACTTACTACTTCGATGATATTCAATACACCCCCTGAAATGCTTCCGATGATAATTGCCGCATCTCTTTTGGCCACGCCTGCCTTCGCATTTGATATGCCAAAGCACGCCGCCGTAGTAATGACGGCTAAGGGAACCTCGTTAAATCTGACGTCACTGCCTTCGCTGACTTTTACTGATGCTGCTCAACCGCTTGAAACCGAGCAGTTTGTCCTGGTCGATCCGACGAAACAGTTTCAGGCATTGATTGGGATTGGGGGCGCCCTCACCGATGCATCTGCGGATGTCCTCGCTACCCTCGCGCCAGAAGCGCAAGAGAGGGTCGTGCGTGCGTTTTTTGACCCAACGGAAGGAATCGGCTACACACTCGCTCGGACGAGTATCCACAGTTGTGATTTTTCCAGCGCGTCCTATACGTATGTCGCAGAAGGCGATAAGGACTTGAAGACCTTTGATGTTGCCCACGACCGCGTTAACCGTTTGCCGCTGATCAAAAAGGCGATCGCTGCGGCTGGCGGCAAATTGACACTTTTCGCTAGTCCCTGGAGCCCTCCTGCGTGGATGAAGGACAACGGAAGTATGCTGCAAGGTGGGCACTTGAAGAGCGAGTATCGGCAATCATGGGCGGACTATTTCGTGAAATTCATTCGCGCCTATGAAGACGAGGGCGTTCCCTTATGGGGTGTTACGGTACAGAACGAACCGATGGCCACTCAGCGTTGGGAGTCGTGCCTCTACACGGCGAACGAAGAGCGCGATTTCCTGAAAAATTATCTTGGCCCAACACTCGAAAGAGCCGGCCTCAGCAAAACGAAAATTATGGTTTGGGACCACAACAGGGACTTGATGTATCAGCGTGCAGAGACCATCTTTAACGACCCAGAAGCTTCAAAGTACGCCTGGGGTATTGCCTATCACTGGTACGAAACATGGTCCGGCGGCCAACCTATGTATGACAATGTGCGTCGCGTCGCCGAGGCTTACCCTGACAAACCGTTGGTTTTCTCAGAGGGCACGGTGGAAGCCTTTGACGCAGGTCGCTTGGGGGATTGGTCCCTTGGAGAGCGTTACGGGCGTGAGCTGATCCATGCCTTCAATGACGGCACTGCGGCGTGGACCGACTGGAATGTAATGCTCGATGAGCGCGGCGGCCCTAATCATGTCGGTAACTTCTGTTTTGCCGCCCTGCATATCGATACCGAAACTCACGAACTGCGTTGGACGAACATTTACCCTTATATCGGTCACTTCTCGAAATTCATTCGTCCCGGAGCGCGAAGGGTCGCAGTTGCGCCAAGCCGAGATCAACTTTTCGCGACAGCATTTTTGAATGAGGACGGCACCCTTGCGATCATTGTCATGAATCAGGGAGAGAAAAGTGTCGATTACAGCTTACGGGTTAAAGGCAAGGCGGCAGCGACCTCTGCCCCGCCGCACTCGATCGCGACATATCTGGTGCGTTGATACCCATCCAGAGTCATCAAGGTCCCTGCGATGCTTCGTCGCTCGAGGATAATTGACCCGAGGCATTCTCAAAGTTTGCGATGAATACCACAGAAATTTTTTTGATCGCGATGATCGTTATCTTTACTGTGCCCTACCTTATCTGGAGGGTCGGTAGAACGGACTATTACGCGCCATTGGTCGTGGTACAGATCATCACCGGCATCCTTCTCGGACCCGGCGTGCTGGGCCGAGCCTTTCCTGACTACTATCACTTCGTCTTTACGCCAGCCGTAGTCCAGTCGCTCAATGGCGTGGCCTGGTGGGCGGTCATGCTTTTTGTATGCATTGCCGGTATCGAACTGGACCTGCGTAAGACGTGGGCCCATCGCCGGGAAACCGGTATCACGGCAGGCCTCGCCCTTGGTACACCACTGCTGTTCGGTTGTCTCGCAGCCATTCTCATGCTCTCAACCGACGGCTGGATGGGTCCGCACGCGATGACCTGGCAATTCGTACTCGGCGTTGGCATGGCCTGCGCAGTGACCGCGCTACCCATACTTATCCTACTGATGGAGAAACTCGACATCTTGCGTCAGCCCATCGGCCAGCGAATTCTTCGCTATGCCAGCGTGGACGATATTGCCATCTGGGGAGTGCTGGCCCTGATACTGATGGACTGGCAACGGGTCGGCCGGCAGGTTACTTTTTTGATCCTCTTTGCCGCGCTCAGCTATGCTTTTCACAAACTGATGGCGAAACTGGCTGAGAGTGACCGCTGGTACGTGGCGCTTATCTGGCTCGCAGTTTGTGCATTTGGCGCGGACTGGGCTGGATTGCATTTCATGGTGGGTGCCTTTTTGGCCGGAGCGGTAATGGAATCGGATTGGTTCGACCAACAACGCATGGACTTGTTGCGCCACCATGTATTGCTGGTCATCATGCCGGTCTTCTTTTTGAGCACCGGCCTGCGCACGAACTGGACTCTAGGCGGTGAAGCTGTTTTGATCGCTGCAGGCCTGCTGCTGTTCGCCTCGGTGAGCGGAAAATTGCTCGGCATCCAAATCGCCGGAAAAATTCTCAAGTGGCAGCCGGGCGAAGCCTCGATCATCGGCTGGTTATTACAGACCAAGGCGTTGATCATGATCATTTTCGCCAACATTTTGCTCGACAAAATGATTATCACCAGCGAAGCGTTTACCGCGTTACTGCTGATGGCAGTCGCCAGCACAATGCTGACTGTGCCGATAGTCGCGCCAAAGTTACGACGAATTCGTGATTCGTTTTTTTGTGACACCTAGATTTCATGGTGCCCGTGTCAGCGCCTGAGTGTTTCAGCGCCGCTTGCATCGCGGTCAATTCCTCTGACTACCCGCCGACACGGAACTCGCCACCCTCAGCGTCGACCAATGGCGCAGGCTGATTATCGGCCTGGACGGACAGCGTTTCGACGCCGAACCTCCGGTGGAAGTGCCAATTGGTGCACTTACGCTTCCCTGCGCAGATGCTCGCGACGATGCATTTCGGAGGAAAACTCTTCCAATGCCGGATCCATGGCGTTACGCGACGAAACAATGCCAACAACTCTCCCATCGTCGACTACCGGCGCATGCCGAAATCCACGTTCATACATCATGAGTAAAGCGTAGCCGTAGGATTGATCCGACGATACGGTAAGTAAGTCGCGCGTCATCACGTCACCAAGTGGTGTACGCATAGGGTCGCGATCACAGGCGGTCACACGGAGCAGTGCGTCGCGCTCGGTAAAAATCCCGACCAGCTGATTGCCCTCTACCACCATGGCGGCGCCGATGTTCATCTGCGCCATGCGCTTTGCAGCTTCGGTGACCGTGGTGTCGGGAGGAAGAACCAACAACTTCTTCGGATCCATTACTTCTTTGATGAGTAAGCTGAACATCGTCTCCTCCTGCCAATACCTCTCACGTCGAACTGGAGAGATTCGAGACGAGATGCTAGCGATTCAACGCGGCGCCGACGTTGACGAAGATCAATCTATTGGGAAGGCGGCTGCCCTGATTTGCATGGACGTACTACGTGAGACCTGGTGATCGGTCGTTGCGACGGATGTAGGTGCTGGCCGTCGTCGATCGCGCAGACGAGAAGTCTTCAAGTGTAAAAATCAAGGCCGAGCAATGCCGAATATTGGGTCGATAATTTATCTATGCGAGGTCGCTGCTCGCTGAACTGGTATATAGTCAAAGAAAAAATAATCAGTCTGTCGGCGAAAAAATGACTGACGTCAGAGGTTACTGCAAGTCACAGCAGGAGGAATGAATGACCAAGCAATGTGCACGAACACGAATCTGGCAAGCGCTGGCGTTCGCGGTCGTGGCGGCGAGTTTCCAGGCACACGCTGACGTGCCTTATAGCGCTGATTCAGTGGCAAAAGGCCGCGCACTATTCATGAGCAACTGCACCGCATGTCACGGTAACGACGGTAAATCGCAGGTCGATGTCGTCTCGAATGCGACCGATCTGACTGAACCCACGCTTTACCACAGTGGCACCACAGATGCCGATATCGCCCGCAGCATTCGTGAGGGTATCGGTGGCGTCATGCCGGCTTGGGGTGCTGTGTTCAACAATGAAGACAGCATCGCGCATCTCAAGAATTTCATCAAGAGTCTGTGGCCGGTCGCGCAACGCCCGACCGCCAAATAAGCATAACGT
>CAZAGR010000092.1:0-8816 GCA_964484585.1 uncultured Propionivibrio sp.
TGAAACTGGCCACCAGGTCGCGCGCGCGATGGGTTGAGCGAAGGATCAGATCCATTCCGTCAGTGCAGGCTTGGACAAAGTTTTGCAAATCCGACTTGCGCAAGTTGCCTCCCTCGAACTGTTGCCTGAAGGTGCCGAGATGATGATCCAGGGTCGAGGCGGCCATCGCTGTGTTGCCGATGGGGGTATTCAGTTCATGTGCGACCCCGGCGACCAGGCTTCCCAATCCGGCCAATTTTTCGCCGCGCACAAGTTCAACACGGGCATTATCCAGATTTTGCATGGTTGCCCGCAGATCATCGTTGGATTGCGCCAACTCACTGGTGCGCCGCGCGATATTGTCTTCGAGCGTCGCTTGGTGATCGGCGAGTGTTCGCAGCAACCCCGTAAGTATGGTTGACACATAGGTGGCGACAACGCCGCAAAAGGCGATCACCACCATGACGGTGATGATGTCGACCGGGTTGGTATCGATCAGCGGGTACAGAAAATCGTTGCCAATCCAATGGCCATAGGTTGCCAATGCAACCAGGCCAGCGCAGCCCAATGTGATCATGGAGAAAAGTGCGGTTTGCCTTGGCTTGGCGACAACAGAGATTGCCATCATGCCCGCCGGAAGAATCAGCATGGCCGCGTCGTACGTTCCAAGCGCGGAGATAGCCAAATACGTTGGCAAGACAAGGAATTGGCCGGCAAGGATGAAGGCCGCCGGTGATACCCTTTCCTTTAACGTCAATGCGATCGACAATCCACTGAGCATGGCACTGGCCAGAATTGAATAGGAGATCGAATCGGAAACAGCAATTTGGAAAAATAAGACGGTTGCGCCAATCAGGAATGCAGTTTGAATGGCAAGCACCGCGCGCCGTCGGTAGCGTGCAACCTCTTGATCCAATGCGAGATTGTGGTCAATATGGGGCGCGTTCATGGGTGCCAATTATGCCCGATTCAAAAGGCTCGCCGCGACCCCTGCTGCAGGTTCCGGTTGAGTGCTGCAGGGCAGAGATGACGCGAGCGGGCGTCTGGTAATTTACGGCGCGACCCTGCGTTTGATGGCGCGCGCCAGCGGTCTGGGTAGACTGCCCAGTGCGCTCAAGATGTGCGGCAGGGCCTTGAGTTTCAGGCCCGAGATGGCGCTCGGCACGATCACTTCGATCAGGTGCGGTCCCCGTGTGGCCAGTGCCAGTTCCAGCGCCTGCACGAAGCCCTCAGTCGTGGTCGCACGCACTGATTTCACGCCCATGCTCTGGCCGAGTTGCAGGAAATCCAGCGGCGGGTTCGCCAGGTCCAGCTGAGCCTTGGCTTTGGGGCCAGCCTCGTTGGCGCCCACACGCTGAAGCTCGACATTCAGAATGGAGTAAGAGCGGTTGTTGA
The DNA here is from genome assembly GCA_964484585.1 of uncultured Propionivibrio sp. Taxonomy (GTDB): domain Bacteria; phylum Pseudomonadota; class Gammaproteobacteria; order Burkholderiales; family Rhodocyclaceae; genus JADKHX01. Next base: position 1,375 of record CAZAGR010000092.1, read on the forward strand.
AGATGATCGTCACGATGTCGAGTTTTTCGCGCGCCATCGTCCACAGGGCCTGGATGGTGTACATGGCCGAGCCGTCGCCGACCAGCGCAAGCACCTTGCGCTCCGGGCAGGCAACGGCGGCACCGACTGCGGCTGGCAGGCCCTGACCGATGGCACCGCCGGTCAGAGTGATCACGTCGTGGCGGGGTGCGCCCGCCGTAAACATCGGCAGCATTACGCCCGAGGTCTGCGCTTCGTCCACGATGATCGCGTTGTCCGGCAGCAGATGGCCAATGGCCTTGCAGGCTTTTTCCGATGTCAACTTGCCACGCGGGCGCCCGGGGCGCTCAGGCTTTTGCAGCACCGGCGCTAGGTTTTCGGCACCGAGCTGACGGCAGAGCATTTCAAGGCTGCCCAGCGCATCCTGCGTCGTCGAGGCCAGTTCATGCACCGTGCAGTGATCGGGCACCAGGTAGCTATGCTTGCCGGGGTAGGCAAAGAAGGAGACCGGGGCTTTGGCATCAACCAGGATCAGATGATCGATGTCGGTCAGTTGCACCGAGGCCAGTTCGGCTAAATAGGCGATGCGTTCGACACGGGGCAAGCCGGCGCCGCGTTCGATGCGGGCGGGGAACACCTCAGCGTACAGTTTGGCGCCGCTTTGAGCGGCAATACGTGCGGCGGCCATCAGGGCCGGCTCGCGCAACGCACGCCCACCGAGCAGCAGAGCATTTCTGCCCGCCCCCTGCAACACCCGGGCAATTTCCGTGATCACATCCTCGCTGGCGCAGGGAGAGGCTGCCGCTTGCAGTGGTGGCACGGGGATGCCACCTTCACCCCACGAGACGTCGGCTGGCAGGATCAAGGTTGCGACCTGGCCTGGCGGGCCCTTGGCCGCTACCACGGCCTCGGCCACGTCGCGACATAGCGCGGCGGTACTTTGCGACGTGCGCACCCAGGTCGAGACGTTTCGCGCCACGGTTTCGATATCGGACTGCAACTGGGCATCGTATTTAGTGTGATAGGTCGCATGGTCGCCGACGATGTTGACGACGGGTACCTTACCTTTGCGCGCGTTGTGCAGATTGGCCAGACCATTGCCGAGGCCGCAGCCCAAATGCAGCAAAGTGGCCGCAGGCTTGTCGGCCATGCGCGCGTAACCGTCGGCGGCACCGGTGGCGACGCCCTCAAACAGTGCCAGTATTGCCCGCATCTCGGGTACCGTGTCCAGCGCCGCGACAAAATGCATCTCGGAGGTGCCGGGGTTGGTGAAGCAGACCGTCACGCCGGCGTCGACCAGCGTGCGCAGCATGGCTTGAGCGCCGTTGAGCATTGATGTCTCCATGTTATGAACCTTTTTCAGATGCACGTCCGTATGCTAACCGTGTTCAAGGCGGTGCCGTCGAAGCATAGCGCTAAATGTCAATTCAAAGGGATGTCGGCGCGCTGGCAGAGCCTTCACATGCGGCTAGACTGTGACCATGACAGAACCTTCTTACGCGGCGCCTACTACTCCGGTCACGCGCAATGCGCCGTTAAGCACTCCTTTAGCGGCTGCCGCGACAGCTGTAGCCGCGGTTATCAACGGCCATACGCCGGACGCTTCGCTGCAAACGCTGAAACCATCTTTACGGCCGGCCGCGATGGACCTTGCGTACACCTGCCTGCGCGATGGGGGGCGGGGCGACTTTCTGCTTGGTCAATTGATGGCTCGGCCACTTCAAGATGATCTTGCCCACAGCTTGCTGCTGGTGGCTCTAAGTCGTCTGGAGCGAAGGCCGGACGACGGGCACACCATTGTCAACCAGGCTGTTGATGCTGCGGCAAAGATCCACGCGGGCAGCTACAAGGCAGTCGTCAATGGGGTATTGCGCAACTTTCTGCGCCGCCGCGACGAATTGCTCACGCAGGCCGACGCTGACCCGGTTGCCCACTTCCGGCATCCCGATTGGTGGATAGAGCGTATCCGTCGCGATCATCCTGAACACTGGACCGAGATATTGTTGGCCGGCAATACGCATCCGCCAATGTGTTTACGTGTTAATCCGCGCCGTCCCGCCGCCGCCGACTTTTCAGCCATTATGGCCAGTAACGGGCTTGCCTGTCGCAGGTTGGCGCCCAATTCGTTCCTGCTCGAACGGCCCGTACCGGTGGATCAAATCCCCGACTTTGCTGCCGGCTCGTGTTCGGTGCAGGATTTCGGTGCCCAGACCGCCGCGCAATTGCTTGATATCCACCCCGGGCAGCGCGTGCTCGACGCCTGCGCTGCGCCCGGCGGCAAGGCCGCGCATCTGCTCGAACTGGCAGACATTGACCTGACCGCCCTCGACGTCGATGCCAGTCGAGTCGCCCGGATCGGCGAAAATCTGAAGCGACTGGGTTTGGCCGCAACCATCACGACCGGAAATGCCCGCTTGCCCAAGCGCTGGTGGGATGGACGAGCATTCGACAGGATTCTCGCCGATGTTCCCTGCTCGGCGTCGGGCGTGGTGCGCCGGCATCCCGACGCCAAGTGGTTGCGCCGTGAAACAGATATTGCCGGATTTGCCTCCCAACAGGCAGCGATCATCGATGCCCTTTGGCAGACATTGGTTGAGGGTGGCAAAATGCTTTATGCAACCTGTTCATTGTTTGCAGAGGAAAATGAGGACCAGATCGAAAAATTCATCGCCCGTCATTCCGATGCCTGCAGATTGCCCACCCGGCTCCCTTCATCCGTTACCGCCACAACCACCCCCACAACCTCGACTGCTGCTGCCTCCCTGGATTTGAAACTGTTGCCAACCGCCGAACATGATGGCTTTTATTACGCGCTGCTGCAAAAAAAACGCTAGCGCGTTGTCGCATTTGTTGCGCGGACTGCTGCTGTGCCTTGCCTTGATCACGGCAGCGCATGCCGGCAACATTGAACCGAAGGAAGCCAGCCTGAGCGTCAGCGATGAAGGCTACGTGCTGGCTGCGGATTTCACGATCGACATCGGTGCTCGTCTCGACGATATTCTCACCCGCGGCGGCGTCCCCCTTTATTTCAAGCTTGAGTTCGTTCTTGAACGCCCACGCAAATACTGGGTGGCAGAACATGTGGTCAACCGCAGCCTGACATTCCGTTTGTCGTACAGCAGCCTGACGCGACAATACCGCGTCTCCAATGGCGCCCTTCATTTGAGCTATGCCACGCTCGACGAGGCCTTGCGTGGCATCGGCCGGGTCAGCGCATTTCCCGTCGCTGACAAAGGCAGTTTGGTTTCCGGTGAAACCTACGAAGCTGCGGTGCGCCTGTCGCTGGATCGCAGCCAATTGCCAAAGCCATTTCAGCTGGATGCCATTACCGATAAGGAATGGCAAATGAGCACCAAAACCTTGCGCTGGAAGCTACCGGCGCCGACGATAACGCCATGAGAATCGCCATCGCCGTATTTGGCGCCCTCGGCGGCATCATGCTGTTTCTGTTGGCTGAGGCCAGCAGCAACACGACCCTGTTTGCCGGCTACTACCCACTGTTGTTGGGCATCAACGGCATCGCCACCGCCGCGCTGCTCGCCTTGGTCGTGACGCAGATCGTGCGGCTGCGCAGCGATTTTCGTAATGGGGTCTTTGGTGCACGACTGAAATCGCGCCTGCTGCTGATGCTGGCCCTGATGGCGGTGCTGCCGGGCGTTCTGGTGTATGCCGTGTCGATGCAGTTTGCGGTCAGAAGTATCGATTCATGGTTTGATGTGCGTGTCGATACGGCGCTCGAAGGTGGACTCAATCTGGCCCGACGCGCTCTCGACACCTTGCAGGTGGACGCACTCGACAAAGCACGAGGCATGGCCGGCGAAATTGGCGACGGGCAGGGCATCACCGCACCGCGCCTTAACCGTCTGCGCGAACAGGCCGGTGTGCATAGCGCCGTGGTGATCAACCCCGCCGGCCGCGTTATCGCCAGCAGCACGGCGGAATCGGACAGCCTGATGCCCGACCTGCCAGCACCCAGCCAACTGCGCGCAGCCCGAACGGAACGCGGTATCAGCGCCGTTGGAGAAAGCGGCAATGGGGATGGGAAAGGCGGCGCCTTGATCCTGCGTGCCTTGGTCCCACTTACGGGCGCCGGCTTTGCGCTGGAACCCAACATCCTTCAGATCACGCAACCGGTCCCGGCCGCCATTGCCTCCAGCGCGGCCAGCGTCGAGGCGGCGCAGCGCGACTATCAGAGTTTGCAACTGGGGCGATCCGGGCTGAAGCAAATCTATAGCCTGACGCTGACACTGGCGCTGTTGCTGGCGCTGTTCGCAGCGATCGGGCTCGCCTTCTTTCTCGCCGAACGCCTCGCCGAGCCCTTGCTGATTCTGGCCGATGGCACACGGGCCGTAGCCGCCGGCGATTTCACCCCGCGGGCTACCGTCGCCGCCTCCGACGAAATGGGCATCCTGACTCACTCGTTCAACAGCATGACTCAACAACTGGGCGAGGCACGGGTCGAAAACGAACGTCGCCGCGTCGAGGTCGAGATGGCTCAGGCCTATCTGGAAAGCGTGCTCGCCAACCTGTCAGCCGGAGTTCTGGCCTTTGACCAACGTTACCGTTTGCGCGCCTCGAACAAGGGCGCCACGTCGATACTGGAGGATGATCTAACGGATCTTGAACGTACGCCGCTGCCCGAATGGCCGCGACACACGTCACTTGCTGCGGCCATCGCCAAGGGCTTTGAAAGTCGCGGCAGCGAATGGCAGGAGCAACTTGAACTCCCCCGCGGCGACGGCCGGCCGCAGGTTTTGTTGGTGCGTGGTACGTCGCTGCCGACGGTCGCCGGCGGCGGCGGTTATGTGGTCGTGTTCGACGATATTACTGAGCTGATTGCTGCGCAGCGGAGCGCGGCCTGGGGCGAAGTCGCCCGACGTCTGGCGCACGAAATCAAGAACCCACTGACGCCGATACAACTTTCCGCCGAACGCCTGCAGATGAAACTCTCAGGGCAACTTGAGGGCAGCTCACGCGAGCTTTTGGATCGCGCCACTCAGACAATCGTGAATCAAGTCGAGGCGCTGAAGAAAATGGTCAATGAATTTCGCGATTACGCACGCACACCGCCGCCGCAACTGGAAGCAGTCGATCTGTCAGCCCTGCTGCGTGAAGTCGCCGGGCTGTACGAGAACTCGCGGCTACTGATCACCGTCCCGCCAGCGCCGACTTTTGATCTATTCACCGATCCCGCGACTGCCTTACCGCGGGTGCTGGCCGACGCCCAGCAACTGCGCCAGGTTTTACACAACCTGTTTGTCAATGCACAGGATGCCCTGATTGATGTACGTCAGCCGAAATTATCCGTCAGCCTGGTTCAGGAGGGCGACCGGCTGCGCTTGACCATAAGCGACAATGGACCCGGTTTCCCACCACAGATCATGGCACGCGCGTTTGAACCCTACGTGACGACCAAGGCCAAAGGAACCGGTCTCGGGCTGGCAATCGTCAAGAAAATCATCGACGACCACGGCGGCGAAATCCGCCTCGATAATCACGATGGCGGAAAGATCAGCCTTTGGTTGCCCATCGTGGCCAACCCGGCGACCGCTTCCGCAGCGAAAAATTCCGCAACAGTTCAGTCAATGGAAAAGGAAAGAACCTGATGTCAAAAATACTCGTGGTCGACGATGAGGTCGGCATACGCGAACTGCTTTCTGAAATTTTGCGCGACGAGGGGCACGAGGTATCGCAGGCTGAAAACGCCAGTGCCGCCCGCAGCGCACGCGACGCCGGACGCCCTGATCTGATTCTGCTCGATATCTGGATGCCCGACACCGACGGAATCACGCTGCTCAAAGAGTGGGCGCGCAACGGACAGCTGACGATGCCGGTGATCATGATGTCGGGCCATGCCACCATTGATACTGCTGTGGAGGCAACCCGCATCGGAGCAACTGATTTTCTGGAAAAGCCGGTCGGCATGCAAAAGCTTCTGGCTACGGTAAAAAAAGCTCTCGACCGAAATGTCCGGACGACAGCAACCGGCTTGTCCTTGCTTGACTTCCCGCGCTCTGCACCCATGCGCGATTTGAAGAAGCGCCTCGATCAGATGTTGGCAAAGAGTCCTCTGTTATTGCTGCGCTCAATGCCCGGCAGCATTATCGAGCTGGCCCTGAATTCGCTGCACGCGTCCGGGAATGCAACACTGGATCTCGCTCACGATTCACACCCGCTCGGTGTTGAACAACTCGAGCGCATTCATGGCGGGCTTCTGTGGTGCGAGGAATTGGGCCGGCTGACTCGACTGCAGCAGAAGAATCTCAGCTTTGCCGCTGACCGGCTGGAGCGCTATGGACTGCACCTGATCGTCGGCACAACGCACACACAGGCTGAACTCTTGGCGGCGGGCTGGGAGGAAGCCGCCCTTGCGCGCTTGTTCGAGACCACGCTGGGCGTGCCCGGACTGCTGGAAATGAAGGACGAGGTGCCGGAGCTGGCGACACGTTTGCTCGCCCGTGCGGTAGAGAGCGGAGAAATCCCCCTGCGTCGCTTCAGCACTGCGGCTCTCAATGCACTGCGGCAGCACCCATGGCACGGTGGCTACGGCGAATTGCGCGGCGTGGTGAAATCCATGGCCCTGTCCAGCCTGAACGAGGAAATCGATGAAGCTGATATTCGCCATCTGTTCATGCCGGAAAAAACAACTGGCGAAAACACGCCCACTCTTGATCCGGCGGCGCTCGATCTGCCTTTGAGAGAAGCACGGGAAATTTTCGAACGCATGTATTTCGACTTTCATCTGCGCCGGGACGGCAGCAACATGACCCGTCTCGCCGAAAAGACCGGGCTTGAACGCACCCACCTTTACCGAAAGCTCAAAGACCTGGGCCTGCGATGAGATAATTTGCCTTCGCCGCTTTGCGGCGAAGGCAAATTATCTTTGTAACGTCCCCCACCCCATCCCCCGCCCCTGGGCGGGGCTATTAATTGGTCAATGCATCGATGTCATCACACACCCGCCCTAAAAACGACACCTTTTTGCGCGCCTTGTTGCGCCAACCCGTGGACTACACCCCCGTTTGGCTGATGCGCCAGGCCGGGCGTTACTTGCCCGAATACAACGAAACACGCCGCCGCGCCGGCAGTTTTCTCAATCTGTGCAAGAACCCGCAGCTCGCCTGTGAAGTCACCCTGCAGCCGCTTGCCCGTTTTGAACTTGACGCCGCCATTCTGTTTTCCGATATTCTGACCGTACCCGACGCAATGGGCCTGGGCCTGTACTTCGCTGAAGGCGAAGGACCGAAATTCGAGCGCCCGCTGCGTGAAGAATGGGCCATCCGCGATCTCAGCGCGCCTGATCCAAATGTGCATCTGCGTTACGTCATGGATGCCGTGTCCGAAATCCGCCGCGCACTCGATAACTCGGTGCCCCTGATCGGGTTTTCCGGCAGCCCATGGACGCTCGCCTGCTATATGGTTGAAGGCGGCGGTTCCGATGACTACCGTACCGTGAAGACCCT